>JAZQTE010000278.1:0-2064 GCA_045630505.1 Acutalibacteraceae bacterium
GGTTATGCGCCGTATAAAATGAGTAAATTTGAAGAATACGACCTTTACGTGCGAAACAAGGATTTTTTGATTTCCGACAGCATCATTACCTTCACCGATACCAACGGTAAGCTTATGGCGCTGAAGCCCGACGTTACGCTGTCGATCGTGAAAAATACCGCTGATCGGCAAAGTGGCGTGCGAAAAGTCTATTACGACGAGCACGTTTACCGCGTAGCAAAAAGCTCGCATAATTTCCGTGAGATCCGTCAGGTTGGTTTGGAATGCCTCGGCACGCCGGACCGTTACTGCTTATCGGAAGTGGTGCATCTGGCGGCAGAAAGCTTGTTTTGCATTGACGAAGAGGCGGTGCTGGACGTATCGCATTTGGGCATTGTAACGGGCGTGTTGGATGAGCTGGGCGTGGAGAGCGCCTATCGTCCTGCCATTCTCAAATGCTTGGGCGAGAAAAACCGCCACGAGCTCGCCGTGGTGTGCGCCGAAGCAGGCGTGGATTCCGCAGTGCTGTGCGAGCTGGCGTCACTGTACGGTGTGCCTGCGGTGGTATTGCCCGAGCTTCGCCGCTTGTTTGCCGCTTCGCCGTTGCTTTGTCTGGTGGAGGAATTGGCCGATACCGTGGCGCCGATCACGTCGGCGGCCGTGCGGCTGGATTTGTCGGTTGTCAGCGATATTCGGTATTATAACGGTATTGTTTTTAAGGGCTTTATCAGCGGCATTCCCGGTGCTGTGCTTTCGGGCGGCCAATACGACCGTCTGCTCCACAAGATGGGCAAGGATTCGGGTGCTATCGGGTTTGCGGTGTATTTGAATATGCTGGAGGACTTGTTTGTTCCCGATGAACGCTACGATGCCGATGATGTACTGCTCTACGGCGCCGAGGAAACGGCCGTAGCCGTGAGCCGTGCCGTGAACACGCTGCAAAAGCAAGGCGGCCGTGTGCTCGCCGTGAACGTGATGCCCGAAAAGGTGCTGTGCCGCCGTGTGTGGCGCTTGCAGAAGGGGGAGGTGACTTTGCTTGAAGACCGTACTTAACGTAGCCCTGCCGAAGGGGCGTCTTGGTGAAAAGGTGTACGACTTGTTTGAAAAAGCAGGGTTCGAATGTCCTTCCATTCACGAAAATAATCGTAAACTGATTTTTGAAAATCCCGAAAAGGCTGTGCGGTATTTCTGGGTGAAGCCGTCGGACGTTGCCATTTACGTGGAACGCGGTGCAGCCGATATCGGCGTAGCAGGCAAGGATATTTTGCTCGAATATGAACCCGATGTATACGAGCTTTTGGATTTAAAATTAGGGCGCTGCCGTATGGCGGTGGCAGCACGTGCGGATTTTCGCGACGATAGCCGTCGCACTCTTAAGGTGGCCACCAAATTCAGCAATATTGCGCAGCAATATTACGCATCTCGTGGGCGGGATATTGATATTATTCACCTTAACGGCTCCATTGAGTTGGCCCCGATTTTGGGCTTGTCCGACGTGATCGTGGATATCGTGGAAACGGGTACCACCTTGAAGGAAAATCAGCTGGAAGTGGTGGAAACGGTGGTTCCCATCAGCGCACGACTGATCGCCAATAAGGCAGGATTTAAGTTTAAGAGCGAGGCAATTGAAGAAATCGTGAAAAGCATTGCCAAGCAATTGGAGGAATCGGTATGATTCGTATTTTAAAGCGCAGCGAAGTGAGCGATAACGAAGTGTTTTCCCGTGCCGTACCTAAGGTGGACGTGGAAGCGGTGGTGGCGGAGGTTATTCACCGCGTTCGCACCGAAGGTGACGCAGCGCTGCTTGAATTTTGTGAGAAATGGGACGGCGCGAAGCTCTCGTCGTTGAAGGTTACCAAACAAGAGATCGACGATGCAGTGGCGGCAGTAGATCCCGAATTTTTGGAGATTTTAAAGGAGGCGGCCGAAAATATTCGCCGTTTCCACGAAAAGCAGGTGCGCGTCAGCTTTCTGCAAAACGAGCAGGGCGGCGTGGTGACGGGGCAGAAGATCATTCCGCTCGACCGTGCAGGCTTATACGTTCCCGGCGGTACGGCGGCGTATCCGTCCACCGTGCTGATGGAT
>JAZQTE010000279.1:0-2722 GCA_045630505.1 Acutalibacteraceae bacterium
CGGCGCATCCAGTGCGAAGCCGGCGGCGCGGCAAACAGTTTGGCCGATGCGCTTGTGCAGCACGCCCGTTAAAAAATCCGCCGCAGTGCGGTGCAGGGCACGGCGTTCGCTGAGCAACGCCAGTAAGGCCGTTTCGGAAACGGTGGGGAGCAAATCAATTTCGGCAGTGAGCTGCCCCTGCTTGCGGCGTTCCCAATCACCTGCGGCGCGGGAAATTTGCATTACGGCAGGGCCTGAAATGCCGTATTCGGTGAACAGCAATTCCCCCGTGTGTGAACACAAGGCGGTGCCGTTTTGTATAAAGGTTACGGTGGCGTCGGTGCGCAGACCTTTCATTGCCTTTACGAAGGTGGTATCGGTGCGCACCTGAACGATAGACGGAAACAACGGCGTTTTACGGTGCCCCAGTGCCGAGGCAAGGGTGTAGCCGTCGGAACAGCCGCCGAGCGAAGGTGCTGCCGCACCGCCCGTGCAAAGGATGACGTTCTCGGCAAACAGCGTTTCGCCGTTTGGGAGTAACAGTGAAAATCCGTTTTGTTTTTTAGTAATAGCGCTCACGGCTGCATCGCAACGCTCGGTAACGCCGAGGCGCGAAAGCTCCAGACGCAAGCAATCCAGCACCGCAGCCGCTTGCTGGCAAAGGGGATATTCTCTCCCTTCCTCGCGCGGAGCGCACAGCACGCCGAGCGATTGGAAGAAATCCAAGCACGCTTCGGGAGGAAACTGCGTGAGCGCAGGGGTGACGAAATGCGCAGCGCCCTCGCCGTGATAGTGTGCGGAAGAGGCTTGCCGATTGGTGATGTTACATGTACCGTTACCTGTGGCAAGTAATTTTTTACCCACACGTGCTCCTTTTTCGAGCAATACGATACCGTGACCGCTTTTCTTTTCACGGGCGCAAAAAATTGCGGCTGCGAGCCCCGAAGCGCCGCCGCCGACAATGGCGATTTCGTATGATTGTGACATAGTATCCCCTCGCTTTAGTTGTAGTATACCAGTATTTGTGAACGCGGTCAAGTGTGGGTGAGCGAATAAAAATTACGTTACCGTTGCGTAAAAGTTAAGTTTACGGGAACGATAGTATAGGTTTTTATTACAGAAAGGAGTGCACGGTTATGTGCGGAATCGTAGGATATTGGGGACGGCAGGCGGCGGCACCGTTACTGTTGGACGGACTTTCGCGGTTGGAATACCGAGGATACGATTCGGCGGGCGTGGCATTGCTGGATGAAAGCGGCATTACCGTTTATAAGGAGGCAGGGCGGCTATCGTTGCTTACGGCGAGAATGCACGGCGGCGAAGGCTTTTCGCAAACGGTAGGAATCGGTCATACCCGTTGGGCCACGCACGGTGCTCCCACCACGTGCAACGCGCATCCGCATTTGAGTGCAAACGGCAAATTTGCGGTAGTGCATAACGGGATTATTGAAAACGAAGCCGAGCTGCGGCGTGAATTGACGGAGAGCGGCGTTACTCTGCGCTCGGATACCGATACCGAATTGATCGCGCAGCTGCTGGAACGCGAGAATGACGGTGACGTATTGAGCACACTGCGACGGGTTTGTTCACGGCTTACGGGCTCGTACGCTCTGGGAATCTTATGCGCCGCGCAGCCGCAAACGGTATATGCTGTGCGCCATCAAAGTCCGCTGATCATCGGTGTGGCAGAGAACGGGTTGTTTTTGGCTTCGGATATGCCGGCAGTGCTGCCGTATACGCGGCGTTTCGTTTCGCTTGCCGACGGCGAGGTGGCCACGCTTTCGTCTGAGGGCTACGCGATCTACGACGAAGAAGGGAAAAGTGTGCTGCGTGACAGCTGTGAAGCGGAATGGGATGCTGAACGGGCGGAACGCGGTGCTTATGCGCATTTTATGCGCAAAGAAATTGACGAACAGCCCGAAGCGCTGGCAGCCACGGTGCTTCCGCGTTTGTTGGCAAACGGTGGAGTACGCGAGGATGTATTGCCCATCACCGAGGAGCAGGCAGGAAGATTAGAGCGTGTGGTTATGGTGGGATGCGGCTCTGCCTATCACGCAGGGCTGGTGGGTATGCAGGTGGTGGAACGGCTGGCTCGGGTGACGGCCGAAGCACAGATCGCTTCGGAATTCCGTTACCGTGAAACGGTGCTTGACGAGAATACCTTGGCAATCTTTATCAGCCAATCGGGAGAAACGGCCGACACGTTGGCAGCGCTGCGCGAAGCGAAGCGGCGCGGTGCTCGGGTGATGGCGGTGGTGAACGTGGAGGGAAGTACGCTGGCAGCGGAAAGCGAAGCCGTGCTACTCACGCAGGCAGGGCCTGAAATTGCCGTAGCCACTACCAAAGCGTATTCGGCGCAATTGGCGGCACTGTATCTTATTGCGATACGGTTGGCCGTTCTTCGTGGGAAGATCGACCGTGCCGAGGAAAGCCGTCTGACAGCACAGCTGCGGCGTTTACCTTCACAATTGCGGCGTTTACTCGATGAGGATGACAGCCTTCAGCAGCTTGCACAGCGCACCTGCACCGTGCGAGATGCGTATTTTATCGGGCGAGGGTTGGATTATGCTGCCGCGCTGGAGGGGGCGCTGAAGCTGAAGGAGATCAGCTACGTGCACGCCGAAGCGTATGCGGCAGGGGAGCTTAAGCACGGCACGATCTCGCTCATCGAGGAGGGAACGTGCGTGGTGGGACTCGCGAGCGAGGAAACCCTGATCACCAAAACGCTTGCCAACGTGCGTGA
>JAZQTE010000280.1:0-6029 GCA_045630505.1 Acutalibacteraceae bacterium
ATGCTGTTTTCCACCTTATAATCCACCTCGGCCGTAAGCGTGGTGAATCGGTACGGGCGCTCTACATACCACTTATAGCCTTGTTTGCCCGTGTTATTCACGTCAATGGTATCGTAACTGTCGAAATCGTCTTCGAACACCAGCGTTGTCATTCCGTGTTCTATTGCAATCCACGGCGCTTCAACATTCTTGCTCATCGTTTTTTATCCTTATTCTCGCACGTCTTTCATCGGACGCTGCCACACACGAATCCAATCCAATTCCAGCGGCGCCGTTTCAGAACCGCCCAAAATCAGCGTTTGAGGCTCCCATTCCATCGTGCGGTATTGGTCGTTGCGAGGCTCGCCCGTTTTATGGTTAATCTTCGGCTCGGCAATGCCACTCTCGTAGGTGAGAACCATAGATTGCTGGCCATCCAAATAGGATTCCAAACGACCGTCATCCCACAAATACGTGAGCGTGTGCCAATCGCCGTCGTTCATAATGCCTTTAATGCCGGCATAGTTCGAGTTGGTGGCGGCATAGGTGACGGGGCCTTTGTATTGATCGCGGCGCGTATCGTGCACCGCCGTGGTCCAAAAATCGTCGGCCCAGTATTCCAGCCAATCGGGTTCTACCCATTGTACCGCATCGTCATTGATGGTAGACGGTGTAAACGACCACACCGCAGGAATCCCCTTGCCTTCGTTGCCTGCGGGAATGTGGGGATTGGGAATGCGAAAGCGGAATTCCAGCACGCCCTTGCAGAAGGACCATCCCACCTTATTGGTGGGGTGGAACGTACCCAAACCGTAGTTGTAGGTGTGATCAATATTGCACAGCGTGAGCACACTGTTTTCTACTTTATAATCCACACCTGCTTGAATCGTGGTGAAACGGTACGGACGCTCCACATACCACTTATATCCCTTCTTGCCCGTGTTGTTCACGTCAATGGTATCGTAGCTGTCGAAATCGTCTTCGAACACCAGCGTTGTCATTCCGTGTTCTTTGGCAAGCCACGGTGCTTCAATATTCTTTTTCATTTGTCACCCTCCACTTGTCTGTTATGTTATCCTTATTGTACTAAACCTCACAAAACTTTGCAACCCTTTTGGAGAAAAACACAATTGTTTAGATAAAAAAATCACCCCGACGGAAACCCGTCGGGGTGACGAAATAAAATCTTATTTCAGAGCTTCGTTGATGATCTGGTTAGCGAGCTTCTTATAGCCCTTCAGAACCACGGTGGGGTTCTGGCCCTTCAGAGCAACAGCGCTGGTAATGGTACCGGACAGACCACCCAGCGAACCGGCAGAGGTCTTGAAGCCGTCCATCGGGCCACGCAGGCTATCGCTGTCCAGAATGCCGCAGAAGAGGTTCTTCATTTCGGCAGTCATATTCGGATGGTAGGCCTGCTTGTGGTTGACGATCGAGTCGTGCTTAGCAAACGCCAGAGCGCACTTGATACCTTCGGGAGAAGCGCCGTGACCGGCACCGTAACCCATCCAGTCCCAAATGGAGTACACGCCATTCTTGTTCGGGATCGGCACAGCGCCCACGTTGGAGAGCTGGTTAGCCTTGGAACCGAAAGCAGAATAGGTCTTCTTGCTCATCTTGTCGTAGAAGCTCCAGTAAGAACCGGCGGTTTGGATAACCGAAGCGGTGGTACCGTTCAGGAACTGCTCAATACCGTTTTCATAGGGGTTGTTCGGGTCGGTAACCTTCTGATCACCAAAGCTGTACTTCTTCAGCATATTCAGAGCGTCGTACAGGCTCGGATCGTCCAGATTTTCGACCAAACGGCCGTCCTTCGTCAGCTTGGCGAAGTCGGTGTCGAAGGAGTTGATGAACTGATGCTCGTAGTACGGAGCGATGGAGTTGATACCCCACAAGCCCTTATCGGGATTCTTGATGTCGCTCAGCATATCGTACAGCACATCCCAGTTCCATTTGCCTGCTTTGTACAGAGCATAGGGATCTTGCTTGCCGTCGTAGCCGGCATCGCCGAAGATCTTCTTGTTGTACCACAGAATGGTGGGAGTTTGCAGGTAGTTACCGGCCACGCAGTAGATCTTACCGTTCAGCGACTGAGCCTGCATCAGCGAACCGGAGAAGCCGCCCGTTTTGTCGGAGCCCTTCTTCCACAGGTCGGCCGTGGTGAGGTAATCATCCAGCGGTTCCATAACGCCGGCCGTGATCTGAGCCGGATAGTCGAAGGAGTACAGGAACACGATATCGTAGGGCTTACCGGAAGCCATAGCACCGGCCAAACCGGCGATATACTCATTCGTAGCTACGCCCTTGATATCCAGCTTCACATTGTACTGCTTCTGGAAATCGTTGTGCCAATCGGTGTGGTCTTGGTCCCAACCCGTGCCGTAATAGGCGAAGGTGTAGGTCTTGCCGCCGAAGTTGAGGCCTTTCTCAACGGGCGTTTTGCCTTCCTTCAGCTCCACAGCCTGGAAGCCGGAGGGATCATCCTTCTTGGTGGTAACCTTACCGGGCTGATAGATCGTTTTGGTAGCACGGGTGGTTTTGGTGGTTTCACCCTTCTTGGTGGTGGTAGTCACCTGGTTGCCATCCTTATCGGTAGCAACGGTGGTGGTGATTTCCACGCCCTGTTCGTCGGTAGCAACGGTGGTGGTTACTTCTTCACCGTTTTCGTCCGTCGCAACCGTGGTGGTCACGTCGTCGGCAGCATCAACAACCGTGGTGGTCGCAACCGTGTCGCCGCCCGTCGTGGTGGTGGTGCCCTGGTCGCCGCCGCACGCTGCCAAAGGCAGGATCATGCACAGCGCCAACAGAACAGCCAGAACGCGCTTCAGTTTCATAACTCTGATCTCCTTTATAAAATTTGTCAGGGTATTTCCCTGCAACGGTGCGATAGGTATACCGCCCCCATTTGCAGTACAATTATAACAAACTAATGCGGAATTTGCAATACATTTCCCAAAACTTACAAAAAATGTAAGTTTTTTGCCCGTTTTAGAAATCAGCCCCCAAAAAAGCCTATATCTTGTGGTTTCACGGGGATTTGCACCACAATCCGTAGTAAGGTTTTGCCTTCCTTTCCGCCCTTATGTGTTTGTTCTGTGAAAAAATTTACAGTTTGTACACAAATCCCCATAAAAAATACGGCCGCAGCGTGCACTGCGGCCGTAAAATTATCCGAACAAGATATCGTAATAATCTTTTTTGAGAATCAGATCGGCATAGGTAAACTTGCGGCTGACGATAGACGATACCGTTTTGCGATATTCCTCATCCACCGTTACACCTTCGTTGGGGGTGAAGGTTTTGGAGGAGGCGTCGTAACGTCCTTTATCGGTAATCCAGCTACGGTTGGAGAAGCACACCAGCGGCGAAGCACCCGAAAAGATATCGCGCCCCATCAGCAAACGGGAATCGTATTCGATATCGAACAGATTACTTAAAGTGGGCAGCAAATCCAAGCTGTACACGGGCTCGTCGATAACGATGCTCTCCAGCCCTTCGTGCCACAAGATCAGCGTGTTCTTATACTTTTCAAACGTGGAGCTTGTATCGTATCCTGCAAGCTCGCTGTAATAGTCGGTTTCGTTCGGCATCTGCAGGCCGTAGGGATAATGGTCGGCCGTGAGGACGATCACCGTGTCATCGGCGATACCCTTCTTCTGCAGCGTGGCAACCAGCTCTTCCAGCATCAGATCCAGCTCAATCTGGCAAGCAAGATACGCTTTCACCTGCTCGGATTTATACTGCAGATCCTGCACCTCGCTCTTGTGATACGTGGACATACTGTTGCCCATAAACGTATACAGCATATGACCGCTCACCGTGAGATAGTAGGTGTGGAAGGGTTGCTCGTTCATATACTGTTCTTCGGTGGCAAGCGCCATCAAATAGTCGGAGTTCGGCCAACGAGTGGTGTACGTCTTGTTCGGGTAGTAGGATGAATAATCCAGCTTCAACCCGTTACCGATGCCTTGATACGTATACCCCAGATTGGGATGCGATTTGTGGCGCCCGTAATACGTGTAGGTATGGTTGTGGAACGCGTACGTTTTGTAGCCCTTGGCCTTTAAGCGGTTGCCGAGCGAGAAATACATATTACGGTCGGCCGAATATTCCATACTGTGCACACCCGTGGCAGGCATCAGGCCGAGCAGGCTGGTGTATTCGCCGTCGGACGTGGACACACCCCAGCCGGGCGTGTAATAATTGGTGCACTGAATGCCCTCGTGAGAAAGCTTATACAGCGTGGGGGTGAGCTCTTTGTCCACGGCGTAGGGAGAGAAGCCTTCGGCCACGATGAAAATCAAATTCTTGCCTGCAAACTTACCCGTAAATTCGTTTTTCTTGGTGGGCGTTACCGAACCGAAATACTCGTGCATTTTTTTGATATTCTTATCCGAGGTACTGTTGGCCAGTGCCGCAAAATCCAACGAACCGATCACGTTATCGCCGTACACCACGGGCGGGTGCTCGGGATCAGGATCCGCTTCGGGATCCTTTTCGGGATCGGTGGGCAGCGAGGAGGGAAGATCGGGATCATCGTGGATCTCCCCGCCGAACACCAAAAATTTAAAATCCACCCGTGGCGTGGTGAGCAAACGGAACTCGCGCATAGAATCGTCTACCGAGAAGGTTTTGGTGTACAAATCGCGTGGGCTGGGATCACCGTTTTTGCAGCAACGCACGGCAATCACCGTGCCCAGATGCAAGATCACCATCAGCACCAACGCCGCAATTTTGAGAAGCCCCGGCGTGCGACGCGCAGGAAACACCTTGCGGCCAAACAGAATATGTACCACAAGCGGAATGAACATCGCTAAAATCGCAATCAGATTGCGCCAAATGGAAAGCAACGTATCCTTCCAGAATTGCGCCACCTGCCCTGCTCGTCCCAGCGAATACAAAATATAATACGTATTAAACACGCCGTGATACACGATCTGCGAGCAATAAACGACCGCCAACACCGCAAGTAATACGATAACGATAATGCGATTTACCCGTTTATTAAACAACGTGCACAGCACGTAAACCAGCAGCGCTGCCGCCAGCGTAAATCCAACCGTCAACAGCAGCCCGTCGAAAAAGTGCTCAACCGTGGCAAGACGGAAAACCAGTTCCATCCAAAGCAGCGCCGCAGCAATAAACACCGGAAAGCGCCACGCAGGCGCTGTGGATACATTTTTAGTTGCGTGTTTCATACGAACCTATTCCTTTCTTGTTGAACTTTGTCGAATTTAATTGTGTAAAAAACGGTACAGCCGCCCTGCAGGCAGGCCCATTACCGTGTAAAAATCGCCGTGAATGCCTTGAATATACCGAGCACCGCACCCTTGAACGGCGTACGCTCCTGCTTTATCCATCGGCTCATTCGTGGCAACGTAATCTTCAATTTCTTGCTCCGTCATAGGGAAAAACGTCACCTCGGCGCGATCGGCAAAGCCCTTGTTAAAGCCTTCGCCGCACACCCATACCGCCGTAATAACGGAATGTGACCTTCCGGCAATGCGGCGCAGCATCGTCTTGGCTTCCTCTTTATCGGCGGGCTTGCCCAATATTTCACCGTCTACCACCACCGCGGTATCGGCACCCAGCACCCATTCGTTCGGATACTGTGCGGCCACCTCTTCAGCCTTGCCTCGCGCCACCTGCAAAATAGCCTCTTCTGCCGACAGCGCTTCGTCGGCCGGCAATTCGCTTTTAGCGGGACACACGGTATATTTAAGCCCCAAAAGATCGCAAATTTCTCGTCTGCGTGGGGAGGCTGATGCCAAAATATAGGCACGCTTCATTCCGAATTCTCTCCTTTAATATGCAAAAGCAGGTCGCTGTATTCCTGCTCGGTGAGCAGGGCGTTAACAACCTCTAACAAACGGTTGGCCGACAAACGCCGCGGCAAGCCCATTGCCGCAAGCAGCCGTTCGCGCAGTGCGGCGCTGCCGCTGCCACCCGATAAACCCTCTTCCATCATACGGGCTTTGGTTAAAAACGGTACGGCACAGCGTACCGCCGCGTCTTCCACCGTTGCCCCCGCCTGCACGAGTGCCGTGAGA
>JAZQTE010000281.1:0-1363 GCA_045630505.1 Acutalibacteraceae bacterium
TTCACCGCTTGGCCGAAACGTACTTCCTCTTCGGCGCCTTCCTCGGTGAGGCCGAGTGCTTGGGGCCGCAGCTGGGGCTGTATATCAACGAAAACGGCAGCGAAAGCTTCTTTGCCCTTTGGAACGGGCAGGAAACGCATCCGGTTCCCACGGCGGATAAGAGTCGCCCCTTCCTGTATATGCTCGCCAACAAAGGCGAAGACGTATTGACGGCGTATTTAAACGAGCATCTTGCCATATTCTACGCACCTGCCTACGCCAATGCCTTGGCCGAGGTGCTGGGGGACTTTAACTTCCCTGCCCTGCTCGTCCGTGCCGAGCGCTGTGCGGCGCATTTGGCAGACGACACCGAAATGAACGAATTTGAAAAGCTGGTGCTGGAGGCAACCGATAAGAAGGATATCGACGCCGTGCTGCACTATCTGCCCACCTTTGCGCAAAGTGCGGCAGAGCTTGGTTATACCGACGAGGAGCTGCAGCAGATCACCGAAACCTTATCGGCGCAGCAGCTCGATCAGGAGGAGATCACCCCTGCCGCCCGTTTGTATGCGTTGCAGAAAAACAAAAACGGCACCACCGAGCGTGTGCTGTGGGGCGAGCTTTTGCAGCGCGGTACGCTGCGCGAATGCTTGGCGCTGCTGGTGATCTTAAACGACGAAGGGCGCTACGAGGAGCTGTGCACGCTGTTTGAGGCCTATGCCTCGCAGCTGGCGAAAAATCCCGATGCACGCGCACTGTACATTTTGGGATTGGTGCACACGCAAACGGATACCCTGCCCAGCTTTGTCTACGACAACCTGCAGGATGCCCTGCTGCTGATGGTAGACGGGCGCTGGCCGAACGAAACGGCCGAGATCTACGCACCCGTCAGTGCACTGCAGCAATATTTGGAGGATCCCGTGGCACGCAGTATTGCCACGCTGGCATACGATCTGATCTCGATGGCCACCGACACCGATAAGCTGACCGCCTTTGGGCTGGACGAGGCACAGCGCGAAAGCTTTGTGTCCGTGTACCGCACGGGTGCCTTCCCACGGGGACGTGATCCGCTCAGCATTGCGCAGCGGCTGCGTGCCTTCGGCGGCATCCGTCACGCTATGACGTTTGCACTGGCAACGTGGGGTATGGAACGCGGCAAGCCCTCGGCGCCGTCGCTGCTGTGGGAGATCTACAGCGCCACCGACCAAAGCGAAAAAGGCTTGAAGCTGCTGCGCTCGCATCCCTCGCTGCGTAAGGGGCGTGAGGAGGAATTCCTTTCGCTGCTGATCAAGCACGGCTGCTACGAGGAATTTTTGTTTGAAACGGCAGCGCTCACCGAAAAAACGCCCTTGCAAACGGCGCAAACCGTGATCGCCAAGTGTTA
>JAZQTE010000282.1:0-11716 GCA_045630505.1 Acutalibacteraceae bacterium
CTTGTCAATATGTATTCGATATCCATCTCCACCCACTGCTCGAACGGAACATCGTTTCTGTTCTCGTGGATCTGCCATGTGCAGGTGATGCCCGGGGTGACGAGCAGGCGAAGCTTCTGATAATCCGTATAGTGGATAACCTCGCGCGGCAGCGGCGGACGGGGGCCCACCAGCGTCATATCCCCCTTCAGCACGTTAAAGAACTGCATCAGCTCGTCCAACGACACCTTACGCAGGAACTTGCCCACACGGGTGATGCGCGGATCCTCTTTCATCTTAAACACGGGGCCGTCCATTTCGTTTTTCTTCACAAGCTCGTCCATCATCTTATCGGCACCGGCGCGCATGGTACGGAATTTATACATATAAAACTCCTCGCCGTGACGCCCCACGCGAATTTGCTTGTAAAACGGGCCGGCGCTCGGATCGTCGATCACGATGACGATGGCGATGATCACCATCAGCGGCAGGAAAAACAGCAAAATAAGCGTGGCAAAAAAGATATCGAACAGCCGCTTGTACCGCCAATAGGTGGTGTAGGATTTTTCAATGATCATTTCTAATTTTTCTCGGGTTTTTTCGTCCACTTTCGTTTCGTCAATATACGGCATTACAGCACACTTCCTTTTGCTAATGTCATTACAGCCTCAAATTCGGTTTTTCGGTTTTCCGATAAATAAAATTCGGGGAAGGCAATGTTCTTGCCCTCAAAATCGGCCTCCTCGGCCGCCAAATACGCAGGGTGAAACAGCACCTCCACGTCGCGCCCACGCTTCTTTGCCAGCTTTATGTATTTCGGCAACACCTTTGAAACACGCTCGGCGTCCATCTTTCCCGAAAAAAGAATACCGAAGAAATACGCGGTAGGAACGGGGAACCCTTTCAGCATCGGCTTGTCGATCAGCCAAAAGAATTTCAGCAGCCATTGCTTAATAAGATTCGTCACGGTATACGTACCGTACAGCGACGGCGTTTGAATAAAGGGCAGCAGCGGCTCGGCAGGAATACGCATATACTGCACCGTCACGTTTTCCTCCTTCAGCACCTGCACCACCATCTTAAAGACGGAAGGGATCATATACGTGTGCTGGTGGCTGTCGATGCAAAACGGCGTGCCTTGCGGAAGAATACGCTTCCACGCCTCCACCTGCGCCTTCACCTCTTTATACACCTGCGCTTCAAACGCCTTGCGGTGCAAAAGCGACAGCTTCAGCAGTCCGCCAAAGGCGTGGCGCAAACAGCCGTTTTTATCAGCAAGCAAGGGAATCTCCTCGGGCTTCGCCAAGCATTTCCCCTCCACCAAATTCAAATGCAGCGAAACCAGCGGCGGTTTATCCTGCGGCAGCTTATGCAAGTCGGTATGCTCCAAATTGGCAAACACGCTCACCTTATTTAGTACGCTGTCTTTGACGCATTGCACGATGCGCTCGGAGGACGCTTCGTTTAAGCCGTAATCGTCGGCACAATAATAGATCACTTATTTTTCACCTTCTGAACCTAACTTTAAAACCACGGTGCCGTCGATCACGGCAACTCAATCCTTTGCAGGCCACACGCCAAGCGTTTCTGCCTTTTCGGCAATCGCCTGCTTTTCCTCACCACTCACAAAAGCGTAGCTCGTGCCGCAATAATCATTGAGCGCACTGCACAGCACGCTTTGCCCCACGATCTCATCGTCGGCACGTAAAATGTAACCGTCGGTAATTCCCGTGATATCGGGCGGCAGCACCACACGGTACGCCTCGCTTCCCTCGAGCGCCCCCAGCACCGCCAGCTTTTCACAAGCAGCGGCTTCGGGCGTTTGCTCCAAACGGTCGGCAATGCGAACCAGCACACCGTAGGATTTTTCATACGCCATCTGCGCCTTGTGATAGCTCACGTTGGCGATCACCACGTGATTGCCGATCAGCAGCACCGCCGTAAGCAGCACCGCCCAGCGCTTCACCGCCGTGCCTACCTCGCAGCGTTCGGTGCCGCGCTCGTAAAGCAGCAGGGGGAACAAATAAAACACAGCGTAGCCCATGCGCATCAGGCTGTGGTAATCCACGCCTGCATTAATAAACGCCAGCGCCCCTGCCCCAAGCGGCAGCATCACGCACAGCACCGCCACGGCCAGCAGCGTCAGCGGCTTTTTATACAGCTTGCTTTGAATCAGCTGCTTCGCGTAGTAAAACACCGTCACGGCGAAGATAAGCACATTCAAAACGGCGTGCACGCTCACACCCTTCGAGAAATCAAAGAAGCAGCTTATCAGCGTTTCCTTGGCAATGTAAAGCGAGCCGAGCAGATCCAGTCCGGCAAGCGCGGCCGTGGAATTGATACCCTGATAATCCAAAAGCTCGGCGGAAAACACCCACAAAAGCAGCTTCAGTATCACGCTGTATAGCAGCATACCGCCTGCACCGGCCAGCAGCGCCCCCACGCCTTTTTTCAGCGTGGACGCCACCGTTGCGCCGTGAAACAGCAGGTTATCCAGCAGATTCAGCACGATCAGCATGATCGTCACGGTCACGTAGGCTTGGTAGATGCCTGCCGAAAGTGCCACCAGCACCGCCGCAGGCAGATACCGCGGCTTATCCTTCATCAGCAGCCACGCCGCCAACACCGAAAAGAGGAAAGCGATGGCGTAGCCGTCTGCCACGTAGTTGTACATCATCACCGAGGTCACGGTGGGGAAGGAAACGATCACCGCACCGATAAGCACGGCGGTGATGCGCTTTTGCACGTCCAGCAGGCGGCAAATGAACACAGCCCCCACTGCGTGGAACAGAATGGCCAGCAGCCCGTTCAGAAACGGCAGATCGTAAAACGAGGAGGGGGCGCACACCACGGGTAAAAACCACCGCCCGATCCCCAGCATATTTTGCGGATCGTAGCGAAACACCAGCGAATCCCAGTTGGGAAGCCAGTTTGTGAGCTTATAAAGATGTGCAAGCAGCCCCACGGCCACGGCGGCTAAAAAGCAGGCCTTCCATGGCGGCAGCACACGGGCATACCATTTTTTGAGTACGTTTTCAGGCACCGTTACCACTCCAACCACTTGAATTTATGTAAAAACTTACCGTACAGCTTGTCGTACAATGCCACACCGAGCAGCCGCTTTAAAAACAGCGTGCGCTTGGCGGTAGGCGTTGTCCACGAGGCACAGAAATGATGGATCAAATATGTGTTTTTGGTGATCCGTTTCTTCCCCGTGTAATATTTTATCGGGCACAAGTATTCCTCGGGCAGCATACGCAGCCCCATAAACACTTGGTCGCTGCCGTCAACGGTCATACCCAGCCGCCGCAGCGTGGCGGTGTTGCGGTCGGGGCAGGGGACGGTATCCAAGGAGCCGTCCTCCTTCACAAACGGCACGCCGTCGTAGTCGCGCAGCATTTCGCCGATCACGGCGTTGTGCGGCTCGCAGGCGAAGCCCAGCCCCGTTGCAATCAAGCCGCTGTCGTCAAAGCCCATAAAGCCACGCTCGGCGATCAGGTCGTTTGGCGATTTTAAAAGCTCCACGTCGGTATCCAAATAGATGCCGCCGTTGTCGTAAAGCACCTGCAGCCGCGCCACGTCACTCACGAACGCCCATTTTTTGGCGGCGTAGGCCTGCTCCGTGTACGGATGACGGGTGACGTCGAAGCTATCCTCGTTAATGCACACGATCTCATAATCGGGGCAATACCGTTTCCAACTGGCAAGACATTTTTCCGCCAAGCTCGGCAAGGGACCTCGGCCAAACCAGCAATAATAAATTACGTGGGGAACGCTCATTTCGCTCGCTTCCTTCCCATCAGCTCCAGCATCGTCACAAAGGCGGGCTTGTTCACCAAGAAATTCACAGCCGCATACAGTAGCACGATCCACACGGAATGGATAACGCCGTTGAGCAGCAAGCGCCCAAACGAAGCGCCGCTAAACGCATCGACGAATAAGATCAGCATCACCGCCGCAAACACGGCCGCGTTGCTCAACACGAGCTTATACGTTTGCCATTGGCTGCGCTCCAACACCTTGCTGGCGTGGCGGATCGTCACGATACCGCGATAGAGCAACGCCGCCACAGTGCCCACAAGCGCACCGCAAATACCAAACAGTAAAATCCCCGCCACCGTTACGGTAAGGTTGATCACCATTTCCCACACGGCGTGCGAACGGGTGTTTTTAAATTCACCGGCATACTCAATAATACCCGTGATCGGCAATTTGGCGCTGGCCGCCAAATTCATCACCACAAACAGCAACAGCAGCAGGGGATTGGTGTATTCCGCATCGTTAATGCCGTTCGTGTACAGCTGGATCAGCGGCAGCAGAAACGCCGCCATCAGCGTGTAAATAATGTACGTTCCCATTATGTAAACCGTTTCGTAGGCGTTAAACAGCACGAGAAAGCGGTTTCGGTCGTCGTGGAACAGCCGTCCCAACGCAAACGTAACCGAAGAGGTCACGCTCGCAATAAAATTCTGCACCTGCGCAAAGAACATATTGTAAATGGCGTACACACTGGCAGCCGTAAAATCGCACAGCGCCGAAATGAGAATAACGTCGGTATTGTTAAACACCATACCCGAAAGCTGATGCACCAGCACCGAATCCTTCTGTGAGATCGCCTTAAAATCGGGCGTGGCCTTCAGGTTCAGCCAACGGTAATGCCGCTTGGCGTAGACATATAAAAACACCAGCTGCGCCAAGGCGAGAAGACAATACGAAAGCTGAATGAGGATCAGGCTGTCCGTCAGCAGCAGCACCAAGATTTTTGCCGCGTTGGAAATCAGCTGCAACGCCGTTTCGGCATTGTTAAACACGTATTGCCGCCCGTCTGCCTCCATTAAAATGCGGTATTTCGCCTGCACAAAATAGCTAAACAGTGAGGGGAGCGCCGTTAAAACGATAATCAGAAACAGCTCGTGCCGATTGATGGAGGTGGGAATGATATACGCATACACCACCGCGATCACCAGCACGATCGCCGAGTAAAGAATACCGGTGCGCTTGTAATAGATATTGGTGGCGGAAAGCACCGAGCTGATATTATCGCGGTTGTTGGAACTCAGCCTCTCGTAAAGCGCCTGCTTGGTAGCCAGTCCCACGCCGGCCTCCAGCAGCAGCATATACACGAAAATTTGCTTAATGGTGGAAAGTACGCCGTTAACCTCCGAACCGAAATTTTCAAGATACAATCTCGGCAGCAAAAAGCTCAGCGCGATCAGCACCACTTGATACACGAGCGACGACAACAAATTGCGTTTCACTCTGGTATTCGTTTCGTCCATGTTGTCGCCTCCTTGCGAACAGTTTTTTGTTACACGCGGTTACACACGTACTCCGCCGTGGCGTTTTCTCGGGAAATAATACGGGCAGGATTGCCCACCACAATGCTGTGATCGGGCACGTCGAAATTCACGTAGGCCAGCGGAGCGATCAGCACGTCGCTGCCGATGCTCACGCGCCCCACCACCACGGCGTTGGTGCCGATCCAGCAATTATCCGCAATTGTGGGCGCACCCTTTCGCTCACCGCGGTTTTCTATACCGATCGTCACACCCGTGCCGATATTCACGTTTTTGCCCAGCTTGGCATCGGGGTGAATGATCACACGCCCCAAATGCCCAATGTAAAAGCCTTCGCCAATGCTCGTGCGTGCAGGGATTTGAATTTGCGTTCTGCGTGAAAGCAGCAGCAGCCGCCACGTATAGTAGTATCGCAGCGGAGCAAAGCGGCACGTGTTCGCCTTGCGGAACAGACGGATATATTTTAACTCAAGCGGTCGAAACAGCCGCTTCAAAAACGGCTCGCCGCTCTCGCCGTAATAGCGGTACAGATCCTTTTCAAACACACGGTTCACAGCGCTCACCCTCTCCTCTTCACAGCAAAATGACGACGCAAAAACGCCATTATATTATAATCCTTATTATTATTATTATTGTAGCATAAAGCTTTGCAAAAAGCAAATGTTTTAGCATATTTTTCCACCCCGTGCCACTTCGTGTTTTTCTAAATAAAAAAGAACCTGCGGAGTCCTTTCCGCAGGTTCTGTTACGGTTATTCTTTTGCTTGTCCGACGGCGCGATGGAAGCCTTCGAAAACAATGAAATCATCGTTGTTTTGCGTGCAACGTCCGGAACCGCGCACGGTCATTTCGCCGTTTTGCGGATGCAGCCAAGGATACTCCAGCTGAACCACCAGCTTGCTTTTCGCCATTTCAACAAGCATCGCCTCCGCGGCCTCCACGTGCTGCGGATGAATATGGCTGTACCAATGCTCATAAAGCTCGGTGGGAGAAAACTCCTTGTCGGCGCCTATAAGCTGCAGCATAATTTCATCGGCGTACATTTCACACTGACGGGTGTTTTTGTTAATGCGCACGATCCACAAGCCGATATTCAAGCCCTTCAAAATGGTTTTCATTTCCATATTGATGCTCGGCGAGTGCCGCTTGGCCTTGGTGAGCTGTTCAATGCATTCCAAGCGCTCACAAAATTCTTCGCTTTCACGGTTGAAATATTTGTTTTCGATAATCTCGGCAGGGCAGGGCCTGTCAAACAAATACCCTTGGAAGATATCGGCCCGCAGGTTCGAGAGCACCAAGAATTCCTCCTTGGTTTCCACACCCTCCAAGCACACCTTCAGCGAATTGGACTTGGCAAATTCCAACACGTTGTAAATGAGGTTGTAGTTGTAGCCGTTTTCCTTAATATCGCGAATAAATACGCGGTCAACCTTCAAAATATTCGCCTGAATGCTCTTCAGGTTACCCAAGTTGGAATAGCCCGTGCCAAAGTCGTCAATGGCGATCTGAATGCCGGCTTGACGGAATTGTGTCAGCGAATCAACGACGTCTTCTTTATTGTTAAGCTGTATTGATTCCGTGATTTCCAAAATCAAGGCTTCGCCGGGGAGCTCGTGCTTGGAAAGCAAGGCGACAATGCGTTCTGCCGTGCCCTTTTCCTCCAGCTGCTTGGGCGAAATGTTCACGCTGATTTTGAAATTGGCGTTGTATTTTCTCCACGCCTTGCATTGGCGCAGTGCGTTGTCCGTCACCCACAGTCCCACTTCGTTGATGAGCCCCGTTTCCTCCAGCATCGGAATAAACTGGTCGGGATACACCGCCCCGCGCGAGCGCGAGGTGTAGCGAAGCAGCGTTTCCGCCGAAAGCAGGGAATAATCCTCCACGCTGATTTGCGGCTGGAACACCAAGTGGAAGCCTTCGCAGCCGTTGGCCACGCTTTCCTTCAGCTCCTCCAGCAGCTCGACCGCCGAAAGTCGCTCCTGCATACTCTCCTTCGAGAAGAACGCCAGCTTGCCCGGCCCTTCCTTCTTGGCAACGTTGAGGATCTGTACTGCATAGGTGTAAATGTTTTCCGAGTTCACGTAGAGAGCGCTGTCGTTAGGCACCACCGAAGCGGAAATCGTGCATTTTCCTGCCAGCGCCGCTTTAATATCCTCAAAGATATGCTCGGTTTTCTCGATCTTCTTGGTGTTCAGCAGAATCACGAAACGGTCCTTCTCGGCGTGATAGATCTGCGACAGCAGGAAGCGTTTTTCCAGCTCTGCCGCCAGCGCTTGAAGAACGCTGTCGCCGTAGGCCGTGCCGTGCTTTAAGTTGATCTCCGAAAGATTATCCACGTCCAGCAGCATCAACGAGCCGAACTGACGAAACGCCTCGCTTTGCAGATCGGCACGCAGCTTAGCCTTGTTAAACAGCGTGGTAACGGGGTTGTACAAGTGCTTCACAGCGTCCTGCGAGATGCGGCCGATCACCACGAAATGTGCGTCCATCTCATCCTTGATCACGTTGCCGCGGCAGCTCACCCACCGTATATCGTCGCTGTCGTTCTCGTTGTCGTTGCACAAGCGGAAATTGATATCGATCACTTCGGTATCGCGGTTTATAACGGCCTGCACCGCTTCGCGCACCGGCGTGTGATCGTTCTTATGAACGTAATGAAGCAGCCTTTCAATGCCGTCCTCCTCGGCCAGATTCAGGGTAATATTGCTGCCGCCGAAGAACTGCAAAAATCCCGTTTCAATATTCATCAGGAACAGGTAATCGTCGGTGCTGGCCTTCAGCGATTTCAGCAATTCAACGTATTTTTCAATTTGCAGCTGCTTAATGCCCTTGTAGCCCTCTTGCCACGGATACGTTTCCTTCTTGGTCTTCGTTTTGTTTTTGTACATTTCCGTATCGGCACGGTGCAGCACATCGGCAAGGCGATGGTCGGCCGCCTTGTCAAGGCGAGAAGAACCGTAGGCACACGTGGCCTTGCAATCGGGATACCCCTCCACCGTCAGCGCTTGCATATCGTCAATACAAGCGGCGATCAGAGCTTCGCTGTCGGTGCTGCCGTCCTCTTGAAGGATCACCACGAACTCGTCGCCACCCATACGGAAAATGCGGGAAGCGCCAAAGAAGATCGACAAATGATTGGCGATCGTTTGCAGCAAGCGGTCGCCTGCCATGTGGCCGAATACGTCGTTGGCGACCTTCAGCTTGTTTACGTCAAAAACCACCACCGAGAAATCGGCGGTGCCGTCGGCAATGGCTCGGTTCAGCTCGGCTTCCATATCCATAAACGCCGATTTGTTGCCCACGCCCGTCAACCCGTCGCGGTGCGCCTCGGTGTCCAGCAAATGAAGCTGTCGCCGCAGCAGCTTTCGTGTTTCAATAAACGTTTTCGTCAGCTCACCGATCTCCTCGTACGTATCGGTACGCAGCTCAAAATCAAATTCATCGTTGGTCAAGTGCTTGGTTGCCTCGTTCAGCTCACGAATGGGGCGCGCCAAATGGCGGCTGAGCGGAATTGAGAGGATCAGTGCCGCCAGCACGACGAGGCAGGTGAGGATACCGGTGGTGAGAATCAGTGTGTACTGTTGGCGATAAATTTCAGCCACGGGTGCAAAACAGATCATCAGCATCCCATTGCGCAGCTTGCAGCTGGCAAGCTGCTTTTTTTCGCCCTTCAGCTCATAGGAGATCAGCTCCTTGGTGGCGTTTTCACGGGTGAGCTTTTCGATCACGCCGTCAAAGCCGGGATCCCCTTCGCCGATCAGCACGCCGCGTTCAAAGTTCGGGTGATACAGCACCGTGCCGTCGCTCTTTAAAACTGCCGCTTGGCCCGTT
Organism: Acutalibacteraceae bacterium; assembly: GCA_045630505.1. Classification (GTDB taxonomy): domain Bacteria; phylum Bacillota; class Clostridia; order Oscillospirales; family Acutalibacteraceae; genus RGIG3009. The sequence goes on from JAZQTE010000282.1 coordinate 9,107, forward strand.
TCAAAAATCGAAACCTCTTTTACGGTTTCTTCAATATGCTTCGTGAAAATATCGGCGCCCAAAACGCCCACCAGCGTTTCGCCCTTGTAGATCGGCACGGTGTACGATACGATATACCGCTTCAGGTTTACATCGTAATACGCCTCAAACCACGTGGCCTGGCCCGTTGCCGTGGGAACGTACCACCAACCCACGGATTCATCCTCGGGGCGCGTGGTGGTAACGTCGGTCAGCGGATGAAACACGAATTCCTCGTCACTCGTGTGGCGTGCGTAATAAAATCCGTCCGTCTTTCCGATATACTCGTGATTGTAATGCAAATACACGGCGGCCGCACCCGTAATGCTCTCTATGTGGTGCAGGGCGTTTTTCTGCACGCTGGCGGAAAACGCTTGGCGGAAGCCCTCGTCCTTCAGCTTTTCCACGTTCGACAATTCCGATTCCACAAAGTGAACCAGCGTGTTCACCGATTCTTCGATCTTCGCAAACGTAATATCCACCTTGTCGGCGTTGTTCTTGCACAGCAGCGTCATATTTTCCGTGGAGCTTTTATGGATCACGTTCGCCGTCAGCGCAATACCGATCGCACCGATAATGATCGACGCCACCAGCACACTGCCGAACAGCGCCCACATCAATCTTGTGCGAATGGATTTTTTCGGTTTTTTTGGAAGTATCGATTTCACACTGCATCACCGCATTTCAAAATATAAATACTCACTCTTCATTATATCACAAGCATATAAAATAGCAAGTGCTATTTTATGTGACAATTTCGGTACATAATTGTTGCAAAAATCAAAAAGTGTGGTACAATAAAAACGAAAGGGTGTGACGCTGTGTTTTTCTTTTCAAAATCCCGCTACTGTCTTGCGTGGCAATGCCCAAGACTGTTGTGGCTTTCGCGCTACCGTCCCGAACTGCGTCCGGAGGATGCGGCGCTCGGGGCGCGGTTTTCCACGGGTAACGAGGTGGGCGATCTCGCCATGGGGCTGTTCGGTGAATACACCGAGGTCACGGCGTTTAAGGAAGACGGCAGCCTCGATCTCACCCAAATGCAAAAGAAAACGGTCGAATGCCTGCAAAACGGCGTTCACAACATCTGCGAGGCCTCCTTCAACTACGACGGCGCCTACTGTGCGGTGGATATTTTGCACAAGGAGGCAGGCGGCTACGCCATCTTCGAGGTAAAAAGCTCCACTCACGCATCACGCGTGTACGCCGCCGATATCGCCTACCAAAAATACGTGCTGGAGCATTGCGGCGTCAACGTTACGGGCACGTATCTCATTTGCATCGATTCCTCCTACGTGCGCGGCAAGGAGCTGGACGTTTCCTCCTTCTTCAAGATCATCGATCTGTCTGCCGAGGTGCAAGACGAGCTGCAAAACGTTCCTGCCGTGCTGGCGAGCGCCAAGCAGACCTATGCGCTGGCCGACGAGCCTGCCGTCGATATCGGTATGCATTGTCACGAACCGTACGACTGCGCGTTCTTCGGCCATTGTACCGAGCATCTGCCCACGCCCAACGTGTTCGACCTATACCGTATGTCGTACAAAAAGGGCTTGGAATATTATCGTAAAGGCTGCGTTTCCTATAACGACCTGCTCTCCTGCGGCGGTAAATTCAACGAAAAGCAGGTACGTCAAATGCTGCACCACACCACCGACCTGCCAGACGACGTAGATAAAGACGGCATTCGCAATTTCCTCACCACCCTGTCGTATCCGCTGTATTTCTTGGATTTCGAAACCATGCAGCACACCATTCCGCAATACGAGGGCACACGCCCCTACGATCAGATCCCCTTCCAGTATTCGCTGCACTATATCGAATACGAGGGCGGCCCGCTGCTTCACAAGGAATTCTTGGCCGAATCGGGCACCGATCCGCGCCGTGCCATCGCCGAGCGTCTGTGCGAGGATATTCCGCGTGATGCCTGCGTCACGGCGTATAACAAGGGCTTCGAATGCTCTCGCTTAAAAGAGCTTGCCGCCAGGTTCCCCGATTTGGCGTCGCACCTGCTGGATATCGAGCGCCACGTAGAAGACCTGCTGGTACCCTTCCAAAAGGGCTGCTACTATAACCGTGCCATGGGCGGCACCTTCTCCATTAAAAGCGTGCTGCCTGCACTGTTCCCCGACGATCCCGAGCTGAATTATAAGAATCTGGAGCAAATTCACAACGGCACCGAAGCGATGACGATTTTCCCACTTATCAAGGATATGCCGCCTGCCGAAGCCGAGGAAGCGCGCCGCAACCTGCTTTCGTACTGTAAGCTGGATACCCTTGCTATGGTAAGGGTGTGGGAAAAACTGCGCGCCGCCGCAGAGTAAAGGAGAATACCTATGGATAGCTTGGAAACCAAAAAGCTGGCGCTTTTGCGCATCTATCAGATCTTGCATAAATACAGCGATTGCGATCATCCGCTCACCCAAGCCAAGATCGCCGAGTATTTGGAAGAAGAATATGGCATTTTCATCGAACGCAAGGCCATCAGCCGCAACGTTTCGCTGCTCAACGAGGCAGGCATCGACGTCGATACCTCGCGCCGCACGGGCAGCTATCTCGTGCAGCGCGATTTCGAGGATGCCGAGCTAAAGCTGCTCA
>JAZQTE010000283.1:0-7858 GCA_045630505.1 Acutalibacteraceae bacterium
CTCCAAACGCGAATCCAGCTCGCGCAGTGTATCGCGCGAGCGATCCAACGTGTTGAGCCATACGCCGATCTCAAGCCCTTTTTTCTCCTGCGCATATTCAAGATATTTCTTGGCTTTTTCGGATTGCGTTTTCAGCGGCCCCACACGTTCCTCCAGCTCCTGCAGAATATCCCGCAAGCGCAGCAGATTTTCTTCGGTGGATTTCAGACGGCGCTCCGCTTCGTTTTTGCGATAACGGTATTTCGCGATGCCCGCCGCTTCCTCGAAAATTTCTCGACGCTCGTCAGACTTCGAGGATACCAAATCATCAATACGTCCCTGCCCAATGATGGAGTACCCGTCACGACCAAGTCCCGTATCCATAAACAACAGCTGCACGTCCTTCAAACGTACCGTGGCGTTGTTAAGCAAATATTCGCTTTCGCCCGAACGGTAGTAGCGGCGTGTTACCTTTACGTCATCGGCGTCAAAATCCAGCGTGCGAGAACGGTTATCAATTGTGAGCGACACCTCGGCAAAGCCCACGGCCTTGCGCTGAGCCGTGCCGTTAAAAATAACGTCTTCCATCTTGGTGCCGCGCAGCGTTTTGCTGGATTGCTCACCCAGCACCCAACGCACCGCATCGCTGATATTGGATTTGCCGCTGCCGTTAGGGCCGACTACCGCCGTGATCCCATCGCCGAACGACAGCGTGGTTTTATCCGGAAAGGATTTAAATCCTTGAATTTCCAATGATTTTAAAATCATAACTTCTCTTCTCCTGAAAAAAGGCTTCGTTATCAGTCGTCATAACCCATCAGCCGCAGCGCTTCTCTTGCCGCTTGCTGTTCAGCTTCTTTCTTGCTGCGTCCCCGTCCGTGGCCGATCACGTTGGAATTCAAATGAACCTCCACCGTGAATTGCTTGTTATGGTCGGGGCCGGATTCTCCCGTGAGCACGTATTCCAAGCGCTCCTCGGGGTTTTGTTGAACGATCTCCTGCAAGGACGTTTTATAGTCCTTAAACTGCGGCTGCTTGCAATGCGAAAGCTCTTCTTTAATATACGGCAACACAAATTCCTCTGCCGCCGCATAGCCACCGTCCAAATACACGGCAGCAATCACAGCTTCAAACGCATCGGCCAAAATAGACGGACGGTTAGCACCGCCGCTGCGAATCTCACCGCGGCCAAGCAACAGCGCTTCACCCAAGCCCAGTTTTTTGGCGTATACGCACAAGGCTTTTTCGCACACCAGCGAGGCGCGTAAACGGGTGAGCTCGCCTTCTTCGCCCGTGCCGTGACGGAACAGATACCCCGCCGTGATAAAACCAAGCACCGAATCACCCAAAAACTCCAAGCGTTCGTTGCTTTTAAGCCCCCGTTTACCTTCGTTTGCATACGAGGAATGTGTCAACGCGTTTTCAAGCAGCATCGGATTTTGAAACGTATACCCTATGCGCTCCATTATCACCTGCGTGGTTTCTTTCATGTTCTCACCCCATGTGGTCTTCAATATATCCTACCAGATCTTCCACCGTGTCGAACGGCGGCAGCTCATTCGGGATCGGTGCCGCTGTGTATAGGTCCCACAGCACGGCAAACAAATCGTACCGTTCTTCATCGGTAATGTTTAAATCGTCAAACGAAGCGGCCATAATAATATCTTCCGCTTCACAGCCATAGCGATCAATCAGCAGCTTTGCCAGTTGCTGTAACACCATCGTGTTGTGCCTCCTCTTTCTTCACCGACGCCGTAATCTTCTCAATAATTCCCGCGTTTGCAAATTCGGCCGCCACACGCACGGCATTTTGTATCGCCAGCGCCTTGGAGTTGCCGTGCGCTTTAATAACGGGCTTGGCAATTCCCAGCAGCGGTGCGCCGCCGTGTTCCTCGGTGGACATTTTCTTTTTCAGCCCACCGAGCTTCGGCTTAATGAGCAACGCCGCCAGCTTGGTGATGGCGTTGGAATAGAAAATTTCTTTAATAAACCCAAACAACAAGTTCACCGAGCCTTCCACGCTCTTGAGCAGAACGTTGCCGGAGAACCCATCGGCTACGATCACGTCGGCCGCACCTGCAGGCACGTCGCGTGCTTCCACGTTACCGATAAAATTCAAATCACTGTCCTTCAGCAGCGCATAGGTTTCGTGACGCAATTCGTCACCCTTATGCTCCTCGGTGCCCACGTTAAGCAAGCCCACCGTAGCCGGCTTGCCTTTTTTGAACAGATGCGTCATATACAAGCTGCCCATTTGGGCGAACTGTACCAGCATTTCGGGGCGGCAATCCACGTTAGCGCCCGAATCGAGCAGCATATACGGCTCACCTGCCGAAGGCATGATCGCCGCCAGCGCCGCACGTGCCACGCCTTTGATGCGCTTTACGATAAACGTGCCGCCCATCAGCAGAGCGCCCGTGCTGCCGGCCGATACGAACGCATCGCCCTTGCCCTCGGCCAGCAAACGCAGGCCCACGGCCATAGAGCATTCCTTATGTTCTCGCAGAATGGTTTTCGGGATATCGTTCATACCGATCACGTCGGTCGTATGCACAAGCTCCACGTTATTCAGCGACCATTTTTGTTCGTCCGCAATGCGGCGGATCTCCTGTTCATCACCCGTAAGCACGATTTCTACGCCGTAGCAATCCCGTGCTTGCAGGGCGCCCTTCACCACTTCGAACGGCGCGTTGTCGCCGCCGTAGGCATCGACGATAATTTTCATTGCTGTTCCTCCTCTAATTTGGCAAGCGCTCGCTGTGCCAATGCGGCATAGCGCTGCTTCTTGTCGCGGATAGACTCCGCAAGGGGCGGAATCACCCCGAAGTTAGCACCCATCGGTTGAAAATCTGTAACGGTGGGATCGCTGATATAACCCGCAAGCGAACCCATCATCGTTTCCTTCGGCAAAATAAACGGCTTTTCACCGCGCAGAGCGCGTACCGCGTTGATGCCTGCCAGCATACCGGACGCTGCCGATTCCATATAGCCTTCCACGCCCGTCATTTGCCCTGCAAAGAACAAATGCGGCATTGCTTTACAGCGCATATCGGCCGAAAGCAACCGCGGCGAATCCAAAAACGTGTTGCGGTGCATCACACCGTACCGCACAAAATCCGCGTTTTTAAGGGCGGGAATCATTGAGAACACTCGCTTTTGTTCACCAAATTTAAGATTGGTTTGAAATCCCACCAGATTGTACAGCGTGCCGCTTGCGTTTTCGGTACGCAGCTGCAGTACGGCCCACGGACGATGCCCCGTGCGCGGATCACGCAGCCCCACGGGCTTCATCGGGCCGAAGCGGATCGCGTCCGTCCCACGCTTGGCAAGCACCTCGATCGGCATACAGCCTTCGTATACCTTGGGCTTATCAAACGCGTGAAGCAACGCCGTTTCGGCGGTGATCAGCGCTTCGTGAAACGCTTCGTACTCCGCCTTGTTCATAGGACAGTTGATATAATCTCCTGCTCCGCTTTCCTCACGGTCGTACCGCGAGGCCCGAAACGCCGCATTCATATCCACGCTTTCCGCCGTGATGATCGGTGCGGCGGCATCGTAAAAATTCAGCCCCTCACCGAAAAGGCGAGCAATATCCTCTGCCAGCGCATCCGACGTGAGCGGCCCCGTAGCCACTACGGTGATACCGCTTTCGGGCAGCTGCGTCACCTCGCGATGCTCCACGGTGATAAGCGGATGCTCGGTAATGCGGCGTGTGATCTCGTTTGAAAACAGATCGCGATCTACCGCCAGCGCACCGCCGGCAGGTACGGCACATTCACGCGCCACCGCCACGCACACCGAACCCAAACGGAACATTTCTTCTTTTAAAAGCCCTGCGGCGCTCTCAATACGGGCAGCCTTCAGCGAGTTGGAGCAAACCAGCTCTGCCAAACCGTCTTGCTTGTGGGCAGGGCTTTTCTTCAAGGGTTTCATTTCCACTAACGTAACGGAAACGCCTGCATTCGCCGCAGCCCACGCCGCTTCACAGCCTGCCAAACCGCCGCCCAACACGGTGATATGCTCACTCATCGTTCTTTCCTCGGCCGCTTTTTTTGTAGTCGCAGCCCTCGCCTAAGCATTCCACACCGCTGCTGCGCCCTTTTTTCTTAAAGAGCGTTTTTCCGCACTGCGGACAAACCTGCTCCGTAGGCTCGTTCCACGTAACGAAATCGCACGAAGGATACTTCTCGCAGCCGTAGAACACGCGGCCCTTTTTGGATTTTTTCGCCAGCATCGCGCCACCGCATTTGGGGCAGGTGCCTTTGGTTTTATCCACGATCGGCTTGGCATTTTTGCATTGGGGATACCCCGGACACGCCAAGAACTTGCCGAAACGCCCACTCTTGATAACCATCTTGCGGCCGCACTTTTCACAAACCTCTTCGCTTTCTTCCTCGGGAACGCGAATACGCTCACCCGACAGTGAGGTTTCTGCAGCTTCCAGCGTTTTGGAAAAATCGTCGTAGAACACGTGCATCATCTGCACCCAATCGCAATCGCCCGATTCCACTTCGTCGAGTTGCTTTTCCATATGCGCAGTGAATTCGGTGTCCACGATCGTGGGAAATTGCTCCTTCATCACCTGCGTCGTAACCTCGCCAAGCGCCGTGGGCTTAAGGGATTTTCCCTCGCGCTCAATATATTCGCGAGCGAGAATAGTGCTGATGGTAGGCGCGTAGGTGGAAGGACGGCCGATGCCGTTTTCCTCCAGCGCTTTAATCAGCGTTGCTTCGGTGTAACGAGCAGGAGGCTGCGTAAAGTGCTGCGAGCTTTGCAGGTCGCGCAGCACAAGCACGTCGCCCTCGTGCAGGGCAGGCAGTGCGCCGCCCACCTCGTCTTCTTCATCGCGGCTTTCCACGTACAGCGTGGTGTAGCCGTCGAATCGCACGGTGTAGCCCGAGGCCTTGAAAATATATTTACCTGCAGCAATATCCGCTTGGCAGGTATCTTGAATACAGTTTGCCATTAAGCTTGCGATAAAGCGTTCCCAGATCAGCTTATACAAACGGTATTGGTCGTTCGACAAAAAGGGCTTCACCTGATCGGGCGTGAGCGAGGGAACCGACGGACGGATCGCCTCGTGCGCGTCTTGAGCGCCCTTGCGCGATTTGTAATAACGCGGTTTTTCGGGCAGATACGCATCGCCGAAGGTCTGCTTGATATACTCGTTACCCTCGCGGCGAGCATCTTCCGAAATGCGCAGCGAATCGGTACGCATATACGTGATAAGGCCCATTGCGCCTTGGCTGCCCAGCTCCACGCCTTCGTACAGCTCCTGCGCCGTCTTCATCGTGCGTTTGGAGGAAAAACCGAGCTTGCGGCTGGCTTCCTGCTGCATCGTGGACGTGATAAACGGGGGCGCCGGCGACACCTTACGTACGCCATGCTTCAGGGCTGCTACCGTGAACGCTTCGGGACGAACCTCGGCCAGCACCGCATCGGCCTGCGCTTCGTTCGTAATCTTTAGCTTGCCCTTCGACGTGCCGTACAAACGGGCAAGGAATTTTTTGCCGTTTTTGGTGACCGACAGCTGTGCGTCGATCGTCCAATATTCCTCACTGACAAACGCACGGATCTCATTTTCACGATCAACGATGATATTTACCGCCGCCGATTGCACACGTCCTGCCGACAAGCCTTTGCGAATTTTCTTCCACAAAAACGGGCTGATGCGGTAACCAACCAAACGGTCGAGCACGCGGCGCGCTTGCTGCGCGTTCACCATATCCATATCCACCTGACGGGGAGCACTCATACCCTGCTGAACACCGTTCTTGGTGATTTCATTAAACGTCACGCGGTTTTTCTCGGTGAGATCCACTTTGAGGATCTGCGCCAAATGCCACGCAATTGCTTCACCCTCGCGGTCCGGGTCGGTTGCGAGAATAACGCCGTTACTGGCAGCCGCTTGTTCGCGCAGACGGCGGATAAGTGCCGATTTGCCCGCAATATCTACGTAGCGCACTTTAAAATCGTGATCCACGTCCACACCGAGCAGGCTTTTGGGAAGGTCGCGAATATGCCCCATCGAAGCGACCACTTCGTAACCGCTTCCCAAATATTTCTGCACCGTTTTCGCTTTCGCAGGAGACTCCATAATGACTAATTTGGCCATTCAGTTCACCCTGTATCCTTTCATCTATATCGTTTTGATCGTATATCTCTTTCCCGCACATTCTTCAATGCAACCGTACAATTCCAGTTCCGTTAAAGCGGAAAAGACTTCGGCAGGCGACAGTGCGCAATGCTCACAAGCCACGTCCGATGATAACGGCCCGTGGGCGCGCAGCGCGTCGTATACGCTCCGCGCCGCCTCCGATGCATACAACGGACACTCGGCCGGTGTTCCCACCCGTTCGGGCTCGGCACCGCGGTATTCGATCGGAGCATCGGCTACACGCTCGTTCGTCCGACGTCCGCTTTCCAGCCATTCGTAGTACGCAGCGAAGCCTTGAGCAGCCTCCGCTTTCTGTTTTTCACCGAAATACGAAGAATATTCCTGCAGTATTTGCATAGGATCGGTAACCAGCGTGGCACCGTCCCGTATGAGCTCGTGAGAGCCGCTGCTTTCCGCATCGGTAGCGCGGCCGGGGATGACAAACACGTCGCGCCCTTGCTCGCGAGCGGTACGTGCCGTGATGAGCGCGCCACTGCTTTTGGGCGCTTCCACCACACAAATGCCTTTGCTTAATCCGCTGATCAAGCGGTTGCGAATATGAAAATTGCCGCTAAACGCACGCGTATCGGGTGCAAATTCCGTAACGATCGCACCGCCGCTTTCCAGCACGTCAAGACGCAGATCGCGGTTGGCATACGGGTATTCCACGTTTAACCCACACGCCTGCACGATCACCGTTTGCCCTCCGGCGTATAACGCACCCTCGTGGGCGGCACGGTCGATGCCCTTGGCACCGCCGCTGATAATCGGACAGCCTGCAGCCGCTAAGCCGGCAGACATAGCCGCCGCACATTCGCGGCCGTAGCGCGTGCATTTTCTCGTCCCGACCATACCGATCGACGGCGTGGCCGCTTCGCTGAGATCCGGCAACCGACCGTTACCGTACAGCACCAGCGGCGGCGAGAAGATCTGTTTGAGCGGCTCGGGATACAAGGCGTCCTGCGGCGTGAGTATCCAGCCCAGCTTTATGCAACGTTGCCGTTGCTTTTCGGCGGCATCAAGCGATTTCTCGCACAGCGTATCCAAGGTTTTCGTTACGGTAACCCCTGCACGCTGCAAGGCAAAACGATCGGCCTTCCACACCTCTTCAGCGTTGGCAAAAGCCTTTAACAGCTTAGGAACCTCGGAGCTGCCCGCCCCCACGGCGCGTTGCAGCCATATCCAGTACACAAGATGGTCTTGCATCGCATTACCCATCCTTTCGCACCATTTCCCAAAACACGATGCCTGCCGCCATCGACGCGTTGAGCGATTCGGCGCGGCCGTCCATCGGAATGGTGATGCGGTGAGTGCACGCCTGCACCGTGGCGGAACGCAGGCCGTTGCCCTCGTTGCCGATCACGGCAATATGATCAACACCCAGCCCTGCCCGTTGAACGGGAACGGCATCGCCGTCTACCACACAAGCGGCGGTGGTAAAGCCGCGTTCGTTCAAGCGCGAAAGTGTTTGCGGCAGCTCGCCCGCCGCAAACAACGGCAAGCGAAACACGCCGCCCATCGCTGCACGAAGCACCTTGGGGCTGTAGGGATCACAGCAGCCGTCCGACAGCAAAAGCCCCGACAATCCGAAAGCCTCCGCCGTGCGGATCATCGTGCCTAAATTGCCCGGATCCTGCACTGTTTCCAGCGCTGCGTAACAACCGCCGCGCTGCAAATGCTCCGCCCCAGAAAGCGGCAAGTCGGATCGTAGCCATGTCGTTC
>JAZQTE010000284.1:0-2241 GCA_045630505.1 Acutalibacteraceae bacterium
GTTGCCCGGTTTTGTTATAGCCGTTTATACGGATGAAAATTATACGGGACGCATTACTTTATTTGGATATCCACACGATAGTGCTGTTTACTATTCTGTGCAAGAATTTGCTTCGGACTATACTCTTTTTAGAGCATACACATCTGATGTCTATGATAGCCAAGAAGAGTTGCCGGCCGATTTCGAAACTTTGATTGATATAACAGATAAAGTATTGCATTAACTACAAAAGCGAGGTGAAATTCACCTCGCTTTTATGCTTATTGTAACACTGTATCTGTTATGTCAATCAACGATCTGAAACCTTCTGTCAAACCTCCTTGATTTTCAAATATTTCAGAGGTATATTCCTGCACTAAGTTATATCCAGAATCTAATTCTTGCACCGTATAATAAACAGCACTATCGTGTGGATATCCAAATAAAGTAATGCGTCCCGTATAATTTTCATCCGTATAAACGGCTATAACAAAACCGGGCAACGTTGGTTGTGTTTCAATGATTCTTCGTTGAATTTCATATTGCAACTTTTCGATAGGAATATTATTCTTTCCTGTCTTCCCCGCAAAATAGAAAGTGGTAATAATGGTTGCAAGTTCTATTACACTCATAATCGCAAAGATTGTCCAATCAATGTTGCTGAATTCGTGCATATCTCTTTCGCCGGTCAAAAACACTGTAACGAAGATATTGATGAACATCAGTGCTAAACCTGAACAAACATATATAAGCCCTTTCTTTTTAGCTGACTTTAAGTCGTTCAGTTTTCCTATTAGTGTTTCTGGCTGCTCGGTTGATTTAAAGAGCATATTCCGCCGAATCAACGAAGCAAGCGGCCAAGAGTTTTCAATCCCCATAATGGTATGAGTTTTACCGTCTTTTAACTGAATAATTAACGTATTAATTCGTGCTACGGCAAAAGTCACATCCGAAAGTTTGCAATCAATTTTACCAAACCAATGGTACTTTGCTTTGATTGAATTTTCATCAATGTGAACAAATGCACCGAAATTCAACAGCCATGACGGAATTACAACCAAAATAATAAGAATGCCCATAATCAAAAAGGTTAGTAATTCACTGGTTGCTTTTGGGTCAACTATATTTAGAAAAATATATAGACCGATAAAAAACAAGCCACAAACGAACAATAGGAAAAGCCAACCGTTAAATTTCTTGCGAAGAAAGACACCATCCATAAAATCACCGCCTTTTTATTTATCATATCACGGCAAACGCAAAAAGTAAACCCTGTGGTATAACCTCCGTTTGTTTACAGATGCTAACAGTTGGGCTTTGTAAAGCAAGGAGATTATTACATATTATGAAAGCAACTGGAATAGTTAGAAGAATTGACGACCTTGGTCGTGTGGCGATTCCGAAAGAAATCAGAAGAACAATGCGAATCCGCGAGGGAGAGCCGTTTTGGGTGTACATAGTGGTGTGAAATTGCCTTTTGAGGGGAAATGTGGTAGGATGGGGGGGGAAGGAGAGGAAAGTGGGGTGGTTGTGTGCGAAAGTGGTTGGCGGTGTTACCGATTTTGGTGTGCTTGCTGCTGGCTGCGTGCGGCAAAGAACCGACAGAACCGACGGTGACGACCACCACGGTGGTGACGGCAGGGGGAGAAACGGCGGTGACGACCGTGCCGACTACCACACTTCCGACGGCAAAGCCCACCAAAACGAAACGGACGAAGAAAACGACGGTGGCGGCAACGACCGTGCCGACCGAAGCCGTTACGACTACGGCACCGACGACGAGCTGTGCGCACGAGGAGCTTGAGAAGGCAACGTGTACGTTGGGAGAAGCGTGCGTGCGGTGCGGCGTGATCGTGGGGGAGCCTCTCGGGCACGAGTTTATTGATGGCGCGTGTGTACGGTGCGGTGTAAAAAGCCCCGAGCAATTAGACCGCGTGGAGCTGCTGGGGATCACGTTGGAGGATACACAGCTATCCTTATTGGTGGGGGACAGTGTGGCGCTGGTATACACACCGGTGCCTGCAGATGCGACGGACAAGGACGTGACGTTTGAGTCCTCCAATCCTTCGGTGGTGACGGTAGCGAGCAGCGGAGTGATCACCGCTGTGGCGGCAGGGGATGCCACCGTTACCGTGACGAGCAAAAACGGCAAAAGTGCTGCGTGCCGTGTGACGGTGCGCGACGTGGCGCTGGGATTGCCGCCGCTGCCGCAATTGTTCCGCTTCTTTAATGATAACAGCGAGCAACCTGCAGGCAGCGTGG
>JAZQTE010000285.1:0-1342 GCA_045630505.1 Acutalibacteraceae bacterium
TCTTCCTAAGACCGCTTGGCCTCCGACTTAATTCATCACCATCACCAGCAGCGAGCTGTCCATTAAAGAATTCCCCGCCATCTCCACCTCCAAAAACCGTAAAATGAAGGTGTGTCACTTAAATCTGTATGCCAAAGAACAAACGAACGATACCACCTTGTTTTACAGCACCGCAGCCGATCATTATTCTTCGGAGGAGGACCGCGCTCGACTGGCTCGGGAGCTCGGCGACTGCGTGCGCGAGTACACACCCGAATATATTAATAACATCATCCGCACCGCTAACGAAAACGGCTTTTTTGTGGCCTATAACCACCCTCGTTGGTCGTTGGAAAACTACAGCCATTACAGCCGCTACGAGGGGTTGTGGGGCGTTGAGATCTACAACACCGCTTGCTATTTGGCGGGCTTAAACGAATACGATATTAACATCGTGGACGATATACTGCGCGACGGCAAGCGCGTTTTTGCCAGCTGTGGCGACGATAATCACGCCGCGCGCCATTGCGGTGGCTCTTTCGTGATGGTGAATACCGACGATTTTAGCTACAACGGCATCATCACCGCTTTACTGAACGGTACGTTCTACAGCTCCACCGGTCCCGAGATCTATGAGCTGTGGGTGGAGGATAACGTGGTACACGTTACCTGCTCGGCAGCCAAGCAGATCTCCTTCACCACCGAAGGACGCCGCGCTGCATCTAAACGAGCCGCAGAAGCCCTTGTGACCGAGGCAGAATTCACCCTGCAAGAGGATGACGGCTATTTCCGCATAGAGATCATAGATGCCGACGGCAACCGTGCCAATTCGCAAGCCTATTTCCTTGCCGATCTTACTTAAAACAAAAAAGGCGCTCCGCAGAGCGCCTTTTTTTATTTCCCTTTTGCTTTTTTCCAACTGCCGCTGAAATAGAAGACTACGCCGATGAAGAACGGTGTGAAGCCTGCCAAGGCGTCACCCAACCAAAAACCGTAGTGGCGCATATCCAGCACCAAGCCGAACAGCACCGCCAAGCCGATGCGCATTACCACGCCGTCGAAAATAGCGGTGGCAAAATTCACCCGATAGTTGCCGCTGCCGTTGAGAAGCGAATTCATAATTGCGCGTGCCGAAGAACCAAAGAACAGCAGCGCCGCAATCGGCACGAAACCACGTGCCATAGCCAGCACATCGGCATCCCCTTCTTCGGTGAACAGCCCGATGATCTGTTCGGGGAACAAGGCGAAGCACACCGTCATAATTAACGCAACAACTGCGGTAATAACACCAATGTCCCGCATAATTTTCTTCACGCGGCCGTATTGTCCCGCAGCCAGATTTTGCCCCACCATTGTGGAACCG
>JAZQTE010000286.1:0-3742 GCA_045630505.1 Acutalibacteraceae bacterium
TTCTTTCCAAAAGCCTGCCGTTTGCTTGGCGGTCTTTTTCGCCATCAGCTCGACGGTTTTCGTTTTCGCCTGCACGATGGGTTTATCCTCTTTTTCGGGGCTGATAACGGATTCCACAAGATACGGCTGCGCCGCCTCGCCTTCGTTTACCAAGGCTGCAGCCAGACGAGCCATATCGATGGGACTCACCTGCGTATCGCCTTGCCCGATCAAGCCCCAGATATTTTTGAAGCTTGCGGTATTCGTCATTTCCACGGAGGAGGCTTTCTTGTTAAGGCCGTCGATCTCTTCGCTGCGCGTGGCATTGCCGTTCACGGAAAAGCCCATATCCTGCAGCGTCTTTAACGCTTTTTCAAGATTCAAGCTTTGAATCAATTGAGCGAAATAACAATTGCAGCTTCGGCCGATTGCCGTGGAAAAGCCGATTCTGCCGTGCGTGCCGGTGCAATTGATCTCGTTGCCGTCGGAAAGCGTATACTTGCCTTGGCATTCGTACGTGAGCTTTGCCACGTTTTTGCCTTGGTCGATCGCGAGCGCCGCCGTGACGATCTTCATTGTGGAGCCGGGAATATACACCGAGTTGAAGCAGCGGTTAAAGTAGGTTGGCTGCGCCAGCTTGGGATCGTAAGCAGGGAACGACAAGGCCGTGTACACCTCGCCGGTTTCGTAGTTATAAGCGAAGCAGCAGCCCGAAGCGGTTCCAAACAGCTTGGCAAGCTCACGCTGCGATTCCTCGGACAGCAACGTGGTTTTCATCACGCGCGGTTCCTTTTCAAGCGAACGGAAGCCCCAAAGCGGGCTAATGCCTGCAGGACACAGCACCTCCGCTTGCCGATAAAGCAACGAATTATGGATATGCCCTTCGTGGCCGATAAGGTTACCGAAAATCGTAAAATTCGTAACGGAGCCTTCCTTATAGATCGGTTGGCCGAATCGATCGGTCAGCACGCAGGTTTAGCCCGTGAAATTCACGATATCGTTATATTTAATGTACGGAGTGGCACGAACGGCACCGAAAAACGTACCGCCGACGATGGAGAGCACCAGTAAAAAGGCCAGCACCGTAAACAAGCGTTCACGCTTGATGCCTTGCTTCTTTGCCGTAGGGAGCGGCTGCTCGTGAGGGGCGCCGCCTCCCACCACGACGCGCGATCTCACACGCACGCCGGAATCGCTTTTCTTTTTCGGTTCGATCTCCTTTTCAATAAAAGCCATTAGTCGTTCACCTCCAGCGGTTTGATAACGGGATGAAGGGTAGCCAACAGAATACCCATCATTGCCGAGAAGGATACCAGTGCCGTACCGCCATCGGAAATAAAGGGAGCAACGATACCGGTAAACGGCAGCACGTCTACGGCGCCGAGCGCATTGAGAGCCACCTGCGCAACGATGATCACCGAAATCTGTACCGATACGAAATAAAACTCACGGTAGAAGGCGTGCTTACGAAGCGGCAGGATCACCAACAATGCGTAGCACAACAGCACAATGAGCAGCATACCGTAGCCGAACACGGCAGTCATACCCGCAATGGCCATATCGTTTTGCACGGCAAAAATATTCAAAATATAGGAGGAGTTTTCCAAGCCCAAGCCGCCGATGCCGCCAAAGACCAGTGCTCGCAGCATTTCGGCCTGCTGGGTGTGCTTGATATTCTCCATAGCCGAACCAACGTTTAAGAAGCGTTCTCTTGCATAGTCGAAGAAGGACAGCACCACAAAGAACAAGCAAACAGCCAAAACCGAGATCAAGATCAGCAGCTTTTTATGCTCGTACAGTGCAAACGTCATCTTGTTATCCAACAGCAGGAACAGCATGATCACGACCATAAAGAACACCACGATGGCGGCGCCCATATCACGCAGATAAAGCAAGCCCAGCATCGTGACGCCGCTCACCGCAAACGCCGCAAGGGCACGCCACATTTTACCGTAGGACGAAGCGAACAACACAGCCAAGAGCACTTTAATGACCTCGCCCGGCTGGAACTGAATGCCCATAACGTTGATCCACAGCTTCGCGCCGTTAACAGTGACGCCGAACAAAATGTTTATCACCAGCAAAAGCAGTGCACCCACGGCAGGAAGAAGGAACAGCATATCACCATAGGTAAATCTTGTATTCCCCAACCGCTGCTTGTTGTAGCGTGCCGTAATATACGGGACCTTACGATATCCCAAGAAAGCAACGGCTCCCACGATTACCGCACCGATCAAGAAAACCAAGTCGGTCGCATCCCACCAAAAGATGCTGCGATACGTGATACCGATAGCCATAAGCAGGCCGATCGCGCACAGCGGGGCACTCAAAAAGTGGTAATAATCATACGTAGCAGACGGAGCATACAGCGATGCCCGTTGAAAGCTGGTGGTTTTTTGACTTTGCAAAAAAGCGGCTATCAACAGCACGAACACAAGAAAGCACATAGAAACGGCATACAGCTTTTCTCGGTTTTCCAGCATAGTAATCCGTTCCTCGTAGGCATCGATGCTGTTGTTCAGTTTTTTCAGTTCATCTTCGGTAGCATTGTTACTTTCGGCCTCTTGCAGATCTTCCTTGAGCGCCTCCAAACGAACACCGCACTCGTCAATGCGTGCCGCTGTGACGTCGCGCAGGCCGTTGTTGGTAAAGATCATTAACGCAATAATGAACACCGCCGTGGCGATCAGAAGAAAAAAGCCAAAGCTCTTGGTGGTTACGTTCGGCTTCATCTGCATTATCCTTCCCTCCTGTTATACCCTATGACAAACAGGGTATTCCCCAGCATTACACGGTCACCCACCCGCAGGGGCTGTCGGCCGACCAAAACGTGACATTTCGTTCCTTTCTGAACCGGAAACGCAGGCTTGGGGAACGCATAGCGATCGGAATCGAATCTGTCTGTCACGGCTGCGCCCTTCTTTTCGTAGTCCTTTAAGCGTGAAACCACCAACGTTAACGAAGAACCGCTTGCATCGCTGATCCACATATACGGTTGCTCCAGCAAACGCACGTACAGCTTCAGTTCCCCTCCGTCGGGCTCCACAGAAAATTCGGCAGCCGTGCCCTTTAAGGAAGTATCGGCGGTAGAAACCGGAAAGTCCAATTGATGCTTTTCACCCTCCTGCCGACCGCACGTGATGCTGGTTGACACGATGGGACACACGGCACTTGAGTCTTCCGCATCGGCCCCCACCATCCACGAAGGATCTTCGTTTTCGGAGGAGCAATACGCCCAAATCGCCAAATTGTCAAAAAACGTTTTTACTTGATTATTTTGCGCGCGAGTTTCATTGCGCAATTGCGCAAACAGCAACGCAGCAATCGCCAAGCCTCCAACGACGATAAGAAAGTACATCAATTCTCATCCCTCTTTTCTTTTCGCTTCTTCCGCTTGTCTTTCTGCCCGGAAAGATGGTACTGCGTGATAAAAATAGCAAAATACCCCAGCGGCACACCCAGCAACAGCAATAGTGCGATCTGTATACCGTGTACTACCACTAACGCTTGGGGCGAAAGCACTGTCAGCCCCCAGACACCCAGCAAAAACGCGCCGACACCCAGCGCTACCAGAAGCAGCCAAGCCGTTGCAATGTAGACGTATGGCAGCACCAGCTGCAACACAGCAGATAGCACGCTTTTCCCGTGTTTAGCTCTTGTGTTGCTCTGTTCCTTTGCGACACCATCGTCTGACTTTTGTTGAGGCGCCCTTTCTTCGGTACGTGTTTTGGGTGCGCGTCCACGTTTCTTTGACGGCACAGCC
>JAZQTE010000287.1:0-1741 GCA_045630505.1 Acutalibacteraceae bacterium
CGTCATCATCGTCATCGTCGGTATCATCGTGCACGGTATCACAGCTCTGAAGAGCCCACTTTTTAATGGTCATCTTGCTGCGATCGGCGCTGGTTTCGATAACCAACGTATCTTCCTTGATGTTGACAACGCGACCGCAAATACCGCCGATGGTGGTGATTTCGTCGCCCACACGCAGGCTGTCGCGCATTTTTTGTTCTTCCTTTTGCTTTTTGCGCTGAGGACGAATCATCATAAAGTACATCAGCACAAAAATAAGGATGAGGGGCAAGAACGAACCGAGCGAGGCCAAAAGATTATTTTGGCCACCTTGGGCGCCGGCGGCCGTTGTGGTGTTCGCCAGCAAAGCGTTAAAATTAAACATATTGATACACCTCCAAAGTAATCCATCTCATTATACCGAACTTTTCCCGTTTACGCAAGCATTTATTCAAAAAATCACAAAAAGTTTACAATTAGATGCGACGATCCAATACGCCGCGATAGGTTTGATAGAATTCCTCGAACGTGCCGTTATCCAATGCCTCGCGAATACGCTCGGTGAGCGTGTTGTAGAAATACAGATTGTGCATTACGCAAAGACGCATCGCCAGCATTTCGTTCGCCTTAAACAAGTGGCGAATATACGCACGCGAATGGCGACGGCAGGTGGGACAATCGCACGCTTCGTCCAACGGACGATCATCGTGCTCGTATTTTTGGTTAAGCATATTGCGGTGCCCTTCCCACGTGAATACGTGTGCGTGGCGCGCATTGCGGGCAGGCATCACGCAGTCGAACAAGTCGATGCCGCGATGTACGCCTTCCAAGATATTTTCGGGCGTACCCACGCCCATCAGGTAACGCGGCTTATCCTTGGGCATAAACGGCACCACGGCATCCAGCACACGGTACATATCCTCGGTGGGCTCCCCCACCGCCAAGCCACCTACGGCGTAGCCGTCGAGATCCAACTCGGCAATCTCCTGCATATGGCTGATACGCAAATCCTCAAAGGTGCAGCCTTGGTTGATGCCAAACAGCAGCTGCTGCTTGTTAATGGTTTCGGGCAGCTCGCGAAGGCGTGCCATTTCCGCCATACAACGCTTTAACCAGCGTGTGGTTCGTTCGCAAGAGCGTGCCGAATAATCGTATGCGGCAGGGTTTTCCACGCATTCATCGAACGCCATCGCAATCGTTGATGCCAGTTTTGATTGAATCTGCATACTTTCTTCAGGCCCAATAAACAAGCGGCGGCCATCGATATGCGACGAGAACGTAACGCCTTCTTCCTTAATGCGGCGCAGCTTTGCAAGCGAGAACACCTGAAAGCCGCCGCTATCGGTTAAGATCGGACCGTCCCAGCCCGTGAAGCGCTGCAGGCCACCCATTTCGTGTACCAGCTCCTCGCCGGGACGCAAATGCAAATGGTAGGTGTTGCACAGCTGCACCTGACATTTGATATCCTTCAGATCGTAGGCTGATACCGCCCCTTTAATGGCACCGCACGTAGCCACGTTCATAAACGCAGGCGTTTGCACCGTGCCGTGAGGTGTTTCAAACACGCCGCGACGCGCTGCACCGCTGGTTGTTAAAATTTTCATACCGTTCTCCCGTTTTTTGTTATAAAATCATCATGGCATCGCCGAAGCTGAAAAAGCGATACTTCTGCTCTACGGCGTAGCGATAGGTTTCCATTGTCAGCTCGTGCCCTGCCAGCGCAGACACCAGCATAATAAGCGTGCTTTCGGGCAGGTGGAAA
>JAZQTE010000288.1:0-2179 GCA_045630505.1 Acutalibacteraceae bacterium
TGTGGTATTACCGCACGGAAGAATTGCTGCGCATATTAGGATTCCGAGTGACCACCGTTCATCAATTTACCGCGTGGCCGGAAAACGGCAATCGGGTGATGCAGGAGCGATTTGCTCGGGCGCACAAGCAGCTCTTCGGCACGGATATTCAAATCCTGCATTTGCACGCCAGCATCGAAGCCAATGTCGTGATCGGACAGATCCCGGAGATGGATGCCGTTGGCATTCAGCCCACAGCGGTGGATTTCCATACACCCAAAGAAACGCTGTTCATCGACGAGGTGCAGCCGTTTTGGGATTTGTTGCTTGCAGTCTTAGCCCAAAAAGATTAATAGCTTTATGTAAGCGCGGCGGCAAGGAGGATGCATCTCCCTGCCGCCGCTCTCTTATTTGTTTTCTTTTTTCAGTCTTTCTCTTGCCGCCTCCACGGTTTCACCGTCTTTTGTGAGGTAGGCATCTATAAACTTATCTTCAATTTTGGTGTAGCCGCCAACAACCCCTTGCTCGATTTTTTTGTAGCCATCGACCACTGCTTTGGCAATTTTTTTGTTTACCGTCACGATTTTTGATTTAGCCATATCGGTATATTTCCCTCCCATCAAATTAATTCCGAGAAGCGGTACGGTGATAAACCGCCACGAAAATTGTACGAAGGTATGGCATCTATTTGATACCTTTGATCATCGGGATGAGGGCAATCAGCATAATGATACCAAGTAAGCCGACGAGGGTACCCCAAATAATTTGCTGCCACACAAGGCACAAGCACATACCTACGCCAAGCACCAACGAAGCGATGATGGCGTAAATGGTACGGAACAGATTTTTCCCGTTCATTTTCGGCAGCTTTTTGTTTTCCATCTTGCACCATACAAGCGCCGTGATAATACCGAGTACGATGCCGACACCGCCGAAGACGACGCCTTCCGTGAAGGCGTTCCATTCCGGCAGCAGATCCATACACATACCGAGGGCGAAAAGCACACCGCTCACAGTTCCTAATATCAACGCAATAAAACTACTCTTTTTCATTTGAAAATCTCCTTTCATTAAACCAACACTTGTGTTTTTATTGCATTTATAGTATACTACCCTTACGTAAACAAAAACAATCAACAATTAAACGACAAGTGTTGGAATAAAGGGAAGAGAATATGAACGTAAAGAATAATAAGCGGCGCAAAGAGTCGCAGGAGAAAATCGAACGGGCGTTTGTAGAACTGCTGCAGACGAAAGAGCTTAAGGAAATAACCGTTTCGGAGCTTATTAAGATAACGGAATTGAATCGCAGCACGTTCTATGCGAACTACGTGGATATCTTTGATCTTGCCGATAAAACAAGAGAAACGCTCGAGAAAGAATTCAGCAATTTGTTTGCCGATTACGATTATTTTAATGAGCGTAGCGGTGCGCTGAAAATGTTTCGGCATATCAAAGAAAATCAAATTTTCTATAAGACGTATTTTAAACTGTGCTATGATGACAAGCATTTAATATCGATATATGATGCGAAACGGGCAGAAAAGGAACTCATGGATAGTAACCTTAAATATCATATTGAGTTTTTTCGGAACGGGTTAAATGCGATAATCAAACTGTGGCTTGCAGGCGGCTGTCAAGAGTCGCCCGAGGAAATGGCCGAGGTGTTGAAATCGGAATATCGCGGCAGGTAGTGCAGAAAATTAAGGTGGTGCAAATAATGAAGATAACGGTTGTCGGTGATATTATGTGTGAGCCGCCCATATTGGAGGCGGCAAAGAAAAAAGACGGTACGTACGATTTTTTGCCTATGTACGAAAAGGTGAAGCCTTTATTTGCAAAATCGGATTTTGTGATTGGGAATATGGAAACCGTGCTGGCAGGGGAGGAAGCGGGCTATACTGCAAACTTTTTCTCTTTTAACGCTCCCGATTCCTTCGGCGAAGCCTTAAAAGAGGCCGGCTTCGATTTGGTAACCACCATCAATAACCACACCTTGGATCGGGGTGCGGAAGGGATCGTTCGCACCATGCAGGTGTTGGACGAAATGGGGCTTCCTTACACCGGCACCACTCTGCCCGATAAGCCCCGAGAAGGAGCCTATTATTTTGAACGTGACGGCGTGCGTGTGGCAGTGGTTTCCTATACCTACGGTATTAATAAGCAGCTGACCCCGGGGGATGGTGTTGCCCAGCATTTG
>JAZQTE010000289.1:0-1741 GCA_045630505.1 Acutalibacteraceae bacterium
TACACTTATTACCAGCGGCGACCGCGGCGGCGGTTCACCACTTCATTTATGGCCACGATGGCCAGCAGCAACGCCGCGGCGGCGGCGATGACGAGTACGTCGCGCAGAGAGGTGTTACTGAAGGCCTCGGTCACGTTTTCGGCACCCTCGGCAGGCGTTTGCACGACGTTGGCAAACTTCCACGCAATGCGCTCGCCCTCGGCCAAGCCGGCCGTTTTTTCTTCCAAGCGGAAGCTGGCCTTCAAATCGACGAGCAGCACCACCGATTCGCCTGCAGCAAGCAGATAATCGAGCTTAAGGCCGCCCTCCTGATCGTTGATGCAGGTGTACGGGGCATCAAACAGCACGTTCTCGCCCTGACGCACCGTGACGGTGATATAATCGAGATACGCGAGCGATTGCTCGTTATCGAACGGCAGCTCCACATAATCAAGCACGATGCGTTTTTCCTCGTCGGTGTTGTTCGTGAGGGTGATCACGTCGGGCGTGGCAAGGCGTTCGCCTGCTTGCAGCATCGGCACCTCAAACGCCGTGGCAGCGCCCTCGGTCTTGAGCATCTCCACACCATCAAATTCAGAGAACGTGACCTGCTGCGTAGCGGCGCACACGGGCAGCGTGAGCGTGAGCAGCAGGCACAGGAATACGATCACTCTTTTCATTCCTGCACCTCCTCATCTTCCTCGTCTTGCGGAGCCTCGGGCTCACCGATGGTGGGCCTTACTCCGTTTTCCTCAACAACGGTTTCTTCTTCGTCCTTCTTTCGGTTGCTCAGCACCACCGAAAGCGCGATCACCACCGCCAGCATCACCACGGGAATGAGCACGACGGCAGGCGGCAGGCCAAACAGCGTGGCACGGTGCGGAACCTCGCCGTTACCGCTGTTTACCGTGGTGCGGTTGCTCGTGGCAGGACGGGTGGGGATATACGTGGCGTGCCCCGTGGGATTGCCGCCCACGGCAGGATCGATATCCGAAGCCAGCAGGGCGATCTGATCGGGAGTCAGCGCCTTGTCATACAAAAATACGTTGTCAAGCGAGGCGGCAAGGGTGGGCTCGCCGTGGAAGCCGCCGCCGATCAAAAAGGCGTTCAGATCCATATCGTCGATCGAAATACCCTCCAGCGACACCGAAAGATAGTAGCCACCGTCCATATACAGCGTGAGGTATTCACTGTTCACCGTGATCGCCACGTGATGCCATTCGTTGGGCGCAGGAGAGGCCACGTGCCCTTCCTGATGCAGCTTCACAAAGGCAGGATCGGGCATCACCGTGCGGTCGCACGCCTCCAGATACACGCCGTTTACGCCCAGCTCGGGGTTGCTCATATAGGGCGACGCCGTGAAAAAGCGGGTTTCGTTTTTATATACCGTCAGCCATTTTTGGCCGGCTTCACCGTCGCGGTGGTTTACCCACATCGACAGCGTGAATTCTTCCAGCAGCAGCGTTTTCGCCGCCGAATAGCGCAGGTATTGCCCCTCACCGTTGAGCACGAGGGCTTGCCCGTTGCGGCGTCCTTCGCCCCACGTGAAATCCACCTCGTCCACTTTATTGCCGCTGTCGTAGAAATATACCTTCTCGTCGCTCATACCCGGCTCGGTCACCACGTCGATGCGCTCCAGCGTTTCGTCCCCCGTCACGAACGGCAGCGTTACGGCCGCCGTGGTGGGGCGTGTGGTGGTCGTGGTGATTTCGGTCGTGGTTTCGGTGGTCGTGGCTTCGGTGACGGTGGATACGGTGCTGCC
>JAZQTE010000290.1:0-1368 GCA_045630505.1 Acutalibacteraceae bacterium
ATGAAAGGAGGTGAGGCCGATGTAGTGAGACCTTGCTCAAAAAGAAAACTGAAAGGAGGTGAAAATATGATTCGAGGATATTCCAAAAGGCAGTTTGCGCAGAGTGATTTCGATGCGAGCGGGTACGTATTCCCGACCGAAGAGGGTGTTTTCAAGGCGGTGCTGGACTGCAATCGTTACGGCAAGACCCGTAACCTGATCGGTTACTTTACCCTTGAAAACGGACAGACGATTATGACCTCTGCGTGGCAGAACGACAACTATCACGGCTTGCACGAAGTACCCTTCGGCACCCTGATGGAGCTGACGTTTGTTAAAAACAAACGCGGTGTAATCCACCTGCGGAAAGTAGAACGGTTGGGATAAGCCAAAGGCTGTCCTATACCGTAACGAGCAGGGCATTTGTGTGCCAAATGCCCGTAGCTTTAGGGGACCCCTGCCCCTAAAGTCCTAAAAAAGAAAGGAGTTTTTTAATGAAAGAAAAGAAATTTAGAATCGTTACTCGGGTGACCGAGAAAGAGTTTGAGACCATCAAACGCAAGGCAAAGAAAGCAGGTCTTTCGGTGTCGGAGTTTATCCGTCAAGCGGCGATCAAAGCCCCTAACCGCTCTCCGATCAGCGACAAATACGGGAAGTATCGCGAGCATATGGACAAGCTGATCGATCATCTTGAATCGGCGGGTGCCGGTGATGAAACGCGAGAAATTTCAGAGCAGTTTGCACTGCATAAAGGACGGTGATGCATATTGGCGACAACCGGATTTTGGCCCGTGAAGGGCGAACTGAATGAGGTGCTGAACTATGTTGGGAATCCCTATAAGACCACCGATTTGAAAGCAGCAATAGAATATGCCGCAGACCTTAACAAGACCGATAAACGGATGTTTGTTACCGGAATCAACTGCGGTTCATTTGTCGCGTACTTGGATATGGTGGAGGTCAAGCACTATTACGGCGAGCGCGGTCAAAACATTGCGTACCACGGCTATCAAAGTTTTGCGGAGAGCGGGATCACACCGGAAGAAGCCCACGACATCGGCGTGGGAACGGCACGGCGAATGTGGGGCGATCGGTTTCAGGTGCTGGTGGCGACCCACCTCAATACCGAGAATGTACACAACCATTTCGTCATCAACAGCGTATCCTTTAAAGACGGTAAGAAGTTTCGTAATAAGATCGGCGAGCATATGGAATTGCGAAAAATCTCCGATGAGATTTGCCGTGAACACAAAAAGTCTGTCTTAGAGAATGCACCTTTTTACGGCGGCGAAAAGGATGCCTATTGGTTACACAAACAAGGACGCAAGACCCACCGCGATATCCTGCGCGAAGATGTGGAATACTGCTTGCATTATGCCGACTCACCCG
>JAZQTE010000291.1:0-4237 GCA_045630505.1 Acutalibacteraceae bacterium
CTCCCACGCTGGCAACCGTTGCTGCAAAGGCGGCTCTCGCTGCTTCTTCGGGCAAGGTGGAAATGGGCGAAGGCGAAGTAACCGACGATGAAGAGGATACCACCGAATGCAGCGCGTATATCGGCTGCTTGGATATCTACAAGGAAGCCGCCGCGGGTGTGGATCTCACCCCCACCTACGTGCAGTGGAAGGTAGACGGCAAGGTCGATAACGACGGTCAGGTAGCGCCCGGCTCGAAGATCACCTTTGAAGTGCCCGTGAAGAACGTGGGCACGAACGATCTGCCCGAGGGCGACTCGTTTGTGATCGAAATTGCGGCCAACCGCGAAGTGATTCGCACCATTGAATATAAGGGCGGTATTCCTGCCGGTAAGACGGTGGTTATCACCGATACCGAGGCGTGGACGGCCGTGGCGGGCGACTATATGATCTCCGCCCGTGTGAACGCCAATTACGAGGTTCTGGAAACCAATCTTAGAACCAACCAAACCTATCAGCTTAACCTGCGTGTGGCGAACGACGTGTACACGCCTGCGTTTAATAACGATATTATTTCTCAAGCGGGTATGGACCGTTTGACGTTGAGCGACGATTTTAACGATCTTTCGTCGGTGGATACGCTGGCGACGGGCGACGAGGGCTATAAATGGTATATTACCCGTCCGTGGGGTGCTACCCGTTTGCGTCCCAGCGAGTATAAGGTGGAAAACGGCGTACTCACGCTGATGTCGGAAAGCCCCACCTACAATATCACCCTTAACAGCGTTGACCTTGCGACCAACAACGGTTATCGCTACAAGCACGGCTATCTGGAAGTGAAGCTGCGTATTCCGCGTCCCACGGATAACGACGATCACGAAAGAGGCATTCCCGCTGTGTGGTCCTTCACCGAGGATAAGGCGTTGGAAAACATCACGGGTACCGATACCCATTGGGTAGAGCTTGACTGGCTGGAGTATTGGGGCAACACCAATCAATATCCCAGCGGTTACTATACTACCACCTTCCACCAGTCCACCACGGTGGCTGCCGATCCGAACTATTCCAACTCCAACCCGCACCTGCAAGGCTTGGGCGATGCCGAATGGCACGTAATGGGCTGGTTGTGGGAAAACAATAAGGTCCGCACCTTCCTTGACGGCAAGGAAATGATGAATCTGTTTATTGATGCCGATGCGCCGGTGGTACCTGCTCCCAATGTGAAAAAGGATGGCATCGGTTCGACGAAGGATCCCGGCGTGTTCTCTTGGGCGAACATGGAAGAAGCGGTGCTGTATCTCAGCGGTTCCAAGGACAACCCCGAGCTGATCGACTACGTGCGTATTTGGCAGGCGAGCGAGCCCGAAACGGTTTCGGATAATATGACGATCGACAAGAGTGCGATCACGATGGAAGAACGCACCCGTGAACAGCTTAACGTGACCGTCCCGAACGGCGAAGACGTGGGCACGCTTACGTGGAAATCCAGCGATCCCAAGGTGGCTACCGTGCACGGCAACGGCGAAGTGTACGCTCGCGGCCAAGGTAAAGCCATTATCACCGCCGCCAACGCCAACGGCACCACGGTGATGTGCGTTGTTACGGTGGAACACAACATAGCGACCAACGGTGACTTTGAAGACGATAACGACCTGCTGCACGGTTGCATAAAAGCGTTGAAGAGTGGCGACGGTTACGACGTTGTGGACGACGGCACGGGCAATCACGTGTATTCGATGAAATACGATTCGAGTGCCGTGAAATACTATAACAACATCCCCGTAAAGAAGAACACCACCTATGTGTTGACGGGTAAATTCAAGGGTCCGGCAAAGCTGAATGTTTATTTCAACTACACTGACAAGGGCGAAGTTACTGTTGGTTCCGGTTCGGGCGAATCCACTTCGTGGCAAACGTTCTCGATTGAATTTACCACCAATTCTGCTTCGAACTTCAATAATAACTACCTGTTTGGTTTTAGAAATAAGTATACCTATAAGAAGAACTTCTTATCCACCACCCAGAGCTATACTTGTCTTATTGACGATGTGAAGCTGGTGGAAAAAACCAACGTGGAGCAGTCGTCCTACACGCTCAACGTGGGCGCGATGGAAAACGGCTCCGTAACGATGAAAGCGAACGGCTCGGCTATCTCGAGCGGCGCTACGCTCACGCCCGGCACGCTTGTTGACGTCACGGTGCAACCGAACAGCGGCTATCAGCTCAAGCTCGGCAGCCTGACCTACAGCTACACGCTGCCCAGTGTTTCCGGCGGCAACCAGCACGAGCAGAAGATCCTCGGAGAGAGTACCGATACCTTCGGCGGCACGGCGGGTGCAACCTTCCGTTTTGTGATGCCCGAAGAGGATACCACGCTGAACGCGGTGTTTGAGCAGATCGCGGCCTCCACCACGCCCGCGGCGACGCTGGGTACGTCGCTGTACATAGAAGACGAAAAGATCAGCGGTGTTCGCTTCCTCAACCGTATGTATTATTCGCGTATGGAAGGCAGCGATATCTACGTGATGTACAACGGTGCCGAGCATAAGGTGAAGCAGTTCGGTACGCTGCTCAAGCGTGCGACCAACGATATCGAGTTGACGCTGGATGCGTATAACGAGCATAAAAACGATGCGAGCGCTACCCGCATTTGGAAGAGCGAAGCGCTGCGCTACGGTAATATGTATCTGGTGGACTATACCGACCGTTACGTGGATTTCACCATCACGATGACGTCTTCGGTGGCAAACAAGTATTCGTTCATCACCCGTGACTACGAGGTGTGCGGCTACATGGTGCTGGAAGACGGCACGACCGTCTACACCGATTCGTTTGCCGATGACGTGCTCACGGCACAAACGCGCAGACTGAACGCAGACATACTGTAAACAAATTGTAAAAAAAGCGGCTGAAGCAGTAGTTTCAGCCGCTTTTTGTTGCACAATGCTGCGGGGTGTGGTATACTGGGTGACGTGGATCTGTACAACTTACGGAAAGGAACAGCACTATGGCCCGTGAACGGTATTTGATCGGTGTAAATCCCGATGAACTCAAAAAGAAAGAAACGCCTGCAGCACCGCAAACGCCGCAGGGGAAATGGGAAAATTTTTGGTATCATTACAAATGGTTGGTGATCGGCCTCACAGCGGTGGCGCTGCTCATCGTGGTGCTGTGCGGCCAATGCGCCGCGCGCACGGAACCCGATTATATGATCTGTATGGTAACGACGCAGGAGGTAGGCCCAATTGCCGACGCACGGCTGGAGGAATTGCTCACCCCCTATGCGAACGACCGCAACGGCGACGGCAAGGTGCGCGTGGAGGTGCGTTGTCTTAATGTGTCGAGTGGGGACGGCGAATACGTAAACCCCGAGGCGGCCACCAATCAGCAAGCGGCGATGGGGCATATTTTAGTGCGTGACGTGGATATCTGGGCAGTGGACCCGTCGTTTTATACGGGCACGCTGCGTTCGGCGTTCGACGGTGACGAATCTAAATTTTTTATGCCGTTGGAATTGAACGCCAAAAATATCAGTGCCGATAAAAAGTATTGGAACTGGAAGGATCTGGCGATTCTCAAAAACGAGCAAGACCTGCAAACAATGCCGAAAACGCTGTATTGGGGCGTGCGTGTGCTGCCCGATAACGCTTCGGAGGCGCTGAAGGCGCAGGTGGCGGATATGTACGCGTTCCTTAAAGCGTTTGCCGAGGGCGAAGCGGTTGCATAAAGTTGGCACGGCAGGGCATACTGTGATTGCACCGAATTGGTGTAAACTAAAAAAGGGGGCCTACCGCCGTGAACGAACAGAATAAGCAGAACCAGCAAAACAAGCAGAATCAGCAGAATAAGCAAAACCAGCAAAACAAGCAAAATCAGCAGAACAAGAAAAACGACTGATCTGCGAAGCACCGCCACGGCGGTGCTTTTTGTTTTGGCGGCGAGCGAAAGCCTCCCCTGTGTAAGGGGAGGTGGCTGCGGCTATGCCGCACACGGAGGGGTTGTGTTCCTATCAAATCCCACCGATCATGGCAACACCGTGCCAGCCCTTACGCACGATGAAATTAATTTGTGCGAATAATAACGGGAGGCGAAACGGTCTCGCTGCGGCTCGGTCCACTCGCGGCTCTGACAGTCCATCGGACTGTCATTCACTACCGTGAGTGCCGCTTCGCTACTCCCCTACGGTGGGGGGGTGAGGTTGTACAGTGGGGAATGGGGTTGTGTGAACACCGACAATCCCCCAGTCAAAAATCAAAGA
>JAZQTE010000292.1:0-2282 GCA_045630505.1 Acutalibacteraceae bacterium
GCTTGAGGTGCTTAACGGTATGGCCGATGCCAAGCACGCGGAGCTTGCGTGTGTGCCGTGCGGCTCGGGCAACGATTTTCTGCGCTTTTGGCCGAGCGAGGACTTGTTCCGCGATCCGATAAAGCTGGTACGCGGTGAGGCTCGCCCTATGGACGTCATTCGGTGCGGTGAGCGCTTGTCGCTGAATATTTGCTCCTTGGGTATGGGTGCCGACGTAGCCGGCCGTATGGTGCGCTATAAGCATTTGCCGCTGGTTTCCGGCTCAATGGCGTATAATTTAGCCATTGTACGTACCTTCTTCGGTAAACTTGGGCAGCACTTGCGCGTGCGTATGGAAACCGAGCAGGGAACAGTGGAACGTGACGGAGAATATCTGTTTGCACTGGCTGCAAACGGCCAATACTATGGTGGCGGATATCACGGCTCGCCTCTTTCCGTACCCGATGATGGCGTGCTGGATTTTGTGCTGATAAAAACCGTGAGTCATTTCGATGTGTTACGGTTGCTCGGGAAATATAAAAAAGGCTTACATTTGGACCTGCCGTGTTGTGAAACGTTCCGCGGCACCAAAATGCAAGTGCTCGCAGATACTCCTGCTGTCACAACAGCAGATGGTGAGTGTTTTTCTACTACCGATATCACGTTTGAGATTTTACCGTCGGCAATTTCGTTCGTTTTCCCCGAAGGTTCGGAATTGTTAAAAAATTGTAAAAAATCAGGAATTTCCCAAATTAAGGCTTGATTTTTTCTTAAAAACAGATACAATAGGATTAGCACTCTTTTACGGCGAGTGCTAACTCTATCAATAATACTCGTAAGGAGGATAACGATTATGACGATCAAACCGTTGGCTGACCGCGTTGTTATTAAAATGGTCGAGGCCGAGGAAACCACGAAAAGCGGTATTATTTTGGCGGGTGCTGCCAAAGAAAAGCCCCAAATTGCCGAAGTTATTGCTGTGGGCCCCGGTGGCAACGTAGAAGGCAAAGACGTGACGATGTACGTAAAATGCGGCGATAAGGTTATTACCAGCAAGTATTCCGGCACGGAAGTTAAAATGGACGGCGAAGAATATACCATCGTGCGTCAAAGCGACATTCTGGCTATTGTGGAATAATGGCTGTTATTGGGAGGAAATGAACTATGGCTAAAGAAATTCTGTTTGGCGAAGAAGCACGCAAGGCTTTGCAGGCCGGTGTGGATCAACTTGCGAACACTGTGAAGATCACGCTGGGGCCTCGCGGTCGCAACGTGGTGCTGGATAAGAAATACGGTGCTCCGCTGATCACTAACGACGGTGTGACGATTGCCAAAGAAATCGAACTGGATAATGCTTTCGAAAATATGGGCGCTCAATTGGTGAAAGAGGTTTCCACCAAGACGAACGACGTAGCGGGCGACGGCACGACCACCGCAACGCTGCTGGCTCAGGCTCTCATTCGCGAGGGTATGAAGAACGTAGCTGCAGGCGCTAACCCGATGGGCGTGAAGCGCGGTATTCAAAAGGCTGTCGACGCCGTAGTGGCCGAGGTTGCCAAGAATTCCAAGAAGGTGAGCGGTTCCGAGGATATCGCCAGTGCTGCCACGATTTCGGCGGGCGATGCGTTTATCGGTAAGCTGATTGCCGAAGCAATGGAAAAAGTATCGGCTGACGGCGTTATCACCGTGGAAGAATCCAAAACGGCCGAAACCTACACCGAAGTGGTGGAGGGTATGCAGTTTGATCGCGGTTATATTACGCCTTATATGGTGACGGATACCGATAAGATGGAAGCGGTTATCGACGACGCTTTCTTGCTGATTACCGATAAGAAGATTACCAATATTCAAGACATTCTGCCCCTGCTCGAGCAGATTCTGCAAGCCGGCAAAAAGCTGGTCATCATTGCCGAGGATATCGAAGGCGAAGCACTGTCCACGCTGATCGTGAACAAGCTGCGCGGCACCTTTACTTGCGTGGCCGTGAAAGCCCCCGGCTTTGGCGATCGCCGCAAGGAAATGCTGCAGGATATCGCGATTTTGACGGGCGGTCAGGTTATCTCCGAAGAGGTTGGTCTGGAGCTTAAGGATACCAGCATTATGATGCTCGGTCGTGCTCGTCAGGTGAAGGTGCAGAAGGAAAACACCATCATCGTTGGCGGCGCCGGCGATGCCGATCAGATCAAAGCTCGCGTGGGCCAGATCCGTTCGCAGATCGAAGTGAGCACCTCCGATTTCGACCGTGAGAAGCTGCAAGAGCGTTTGGCCAAGCTGGCCGGCGGTGTTGCCGTTATCAAGGTCGG
>JAZQTE010000293.1:0-1945 GCA_045630505.1 Acutalibacteraceae bacterium
ATTGCAAACTTCGTTTGCATTCAATTATTTGAAGTTAAACCAAATAACTATAATCACCATAATGAAAAATGAGTAGCCCAGAGGCTACTCACGAAAATCATACCCCTGTTGGATTCAAGGTTGCTAGACACTTAAATTAAACTTTGTTGCAAAGTCGTCAGTGGGTATGGTTTTACCATGCCTATTCTTTGCAACAGCAAATGCTAATACACCTATTATAATTTAAGTATCCAGCATAATCAGTATATCACGCTGTAAACGGTTTGTAAATGAGTTTCGACAATATTATTGTTTTTTCATTTGTCGCAGGAAGAACAGCACGGCCAGCACGAGCAAGGCGGCGGCATAGCCAAGCACCCACCACAAATGCGGAAGGATATGCGAAAAATTTCCTGCAAGGGCGGCGCGTTCCAGTTCTACGGCGTGCACGAACGGCAGGGCGTAGGCGATTTTCTGAAAAGCTCCACCCACCAGCTCCAAATCGAACCAAATGCCCGACAGCCACGCCGAAAGATTGGTAAGCAACGCACCGCAAACACCGCCTACCTGCTTATCGTTGAGAACGCTGCCGCACAAAAGGCCGAGTGCGATATATAAAAGCGACACGGGCAGAATCAGCAGCACGGCGTACACGATGTTTACCGTGACGGGCAAGCCCAAAGCCACGGCAGCCACGTAGCAAACCACGCTTTGTGCGGCAGCAATAGGGAGCATCGGCAGCGTATAGCCTAAAATGAAATCCGTTGGTGCAAGCGGCGCGGTATACAACCGCTGCAGCAGCGAGCTGCCGCGGTCTTTGGCAATGACGGTGGCGGAAAACAACGTCATAAACGACAAGCCGAACACGGTGACGCCGGGTGTCAGGTGCTGAATTTCAAACAGCTTTACGGGGATATTCGCTTGTATGGCGCTGAGCAATAACAGCAGCACCAACGGAAATCCCAGTCCAAAAGACAAATTGAGCGGATCGCGCACGATCTCTTTCGTGTTACGTCCTGCAAGCGTGAGCATTTTCATTCCGTCACCCCCCGAACGATACGCACGAAGGCCTGCTCAAAATTGTCGCTCCCTGCCGTTTTCTTAATATTTTCGGCGGTATCGCAAACGAGAAGCTTGCCGTCCTTCATAATGGCAATACGGTCGGACAGCGCTTCGGCTTCCTCCATATAATGCGTTGTGAGCACGATGGTTATTTCTCCTTTGAGAGAGCGAATGAGCTCCCACAGATCCGCACGGGCGAGAACGTCCAGCCCGAGCGTTGGTTCATCTAAAAACAAGATTTGCGGTTCGCTGATGAGCGCCATAGCAATACTCAGCCGCCGTTGCCAGCCGCCCGAAAGCTTGCCTGCTTTTTGGCGAAGCACACCTTCCAGCCCAAAAAGCCGCGTGAGCTCTTCCAGCTTTTGACGGCTTTTTTCTTTGGAAAAGCCGTGAACGCCGCACATCAGCTCTAAATTTTCACGCACCGAAAGCCCCGTCGCTACCGCCGTTTCCTGCGGAGATACGGCAATCATCGATTTCACGGCGGCGGCATCCGCCACGATGCTTTTGCCGTTTAAAAGCGCATCACCGCTTGTAGGCTGTGTAAGACAAGAGAGCATTTTAATGGCGGTGGTCTTGCCCGCACCGTTCACGCCGAGCAGTGAAAACAGCTCGCCCTTGCGCACCGACAGGCAAAGACCGTCTACCGCCGTAATACCTTTGTACCGTTTCGTTAGGTTTTCCGTTTTAATAGCATCCATCTTTCTCACTCCGTTCCGTACCGTTGCCGCAAGCCTTGATATACATCCGTTATCATACGACTGACGGTTTCTGAATCAATCTCAACGAAGCCCGTGGCAAGCATCACCGCCAGCCCGTGAACGAACGTCCACATTTCCAAATGGAACAGCTTGGCTTCTTCGTTGCCGAGCCCCGTGTTTTTTTGCACCAGTGCTTCCATTCC
>JAZQTE010000294.1:0-13095 GCA_045630505.1 Acutalibacteraceae bacterium
TATTTTAAGCTCGGACTCACCAAGAGGCTCTGTATCCCTTGCAGTCGAAGGCGGCGTTTTTCCGGATTGATAATAACGATCTAAAATCGGCTTTACCCGCTTCTCCAACACGCTCAATAAGCGAAGTTCGGTAAACAGCAGCTCCTTTTCGTCGTACATTTTCAGTAGCTCGTCTTCGGAAAAAACATCGTTCGCCACCGCCGCCGAAAAGCCTGCTTCACCGAGCATTAAAGCCAAAGAGGCTCCCCGAGTTTTCTCGGTGTCCCCTTGGCTTACCGCTGCAATATAGCGCCAGAAGCCTTCGAAATTATCGGAACGCAAAAAGAGACGCGCCAAACGGCGTCTTTCGTTTTCGCCAAAGTCAAAATAAGCGTCTGCCGCCAAGGCGGGAGCCGAAAAGGCCGAAAAGCGGTCCTTCACCAACACGATCTTTTTAACGGCCATAGCACCGCTGTAATTTCCCTTGGCAGCCATCAGTTCAAAAAGCTCGTCGTACGTTAACGCCAAGGAAACGCCCTTCGTTTCCTCGGCAGAAACGGCGCCGATGTGAAAAGAAATATATTTCCTCATCGGTGGCGGAATGTAGTTATGAAGACAAAAAAGCGGTGTAAACAGAATTTCACCCTGCGCGCACCCCACAAATACCTGTGCGGAAAGCTCGCCGTGGGTGTTATAGGCGGCCTGCATGGAATAGAAGGCTGCCGTCAGCATCGCACGCTCGGCGTTATCGGTAATATGATCGAAATCATCCGACAGCACCAACGGCATTGCCGGCGCAGTATACCCCATATTTGCCAAAATTTCATCCGACTGCTGTACATACCAAGAAAAATTGTACTGTGCGTCATTTAAGAAGGCGTCTGCCTCAGCGGCTGTGAGCAACCAGTTAACGGTGGAAAAAAACGGTCTTTTTTCCGCCTCACAAACGCATTCTTTGTAAATGACGGAAAACAGAAAGCGATCCTTTAAAGGAGCAAAGCGATAACAACGGGATTCGACTTTGCTGTTGGTAGGCCCGACGATGCGTTGCCTTACGTATAAATTCTCTACACTTTCCCGATACTCCTCGGGAAAATCCGGATGCGCTTCATATAGGCCGTATCCGCTTGCGCCGCCCCCGTAGACAATATACTGTATCAACGTATTCGCTCCTTTCAGTTGTACTCGTTTCGTTTAATCTTCAATGGGGAAAATATCCAGCTCGTTCAAAATCCAAAGCAGCGGATCCATCACGTTCATACCTTTGCTGAAATCCAACATTTTTTCCTCCGCCATCGTTTCGGCATTCTTGATTGAATACGGTTCGGTGGATTTCAAAATAAAGCCGCCGCAGCGCGTTTCGTTTGAAATGGATTTCACAAGCGGATGTATCCGTTTTAACAGCATTGTTTGCAGCGCCACACGCGCTTGCAGCACGCTCTTTTGGTACATATCGCCACCTTGACGCGAAAACGTGTGTTCCGTGAGCAGCGGCACGGCGGGATTGTTTTCGTCGTTATCAATATGATACATCGGCGGGTTTTCAATCAACAGATCCGCTTTGTTCATTACAAATGCAATCGGTTTGTTTTCCAGCAAATTGTATTCACCACGAGCACGGTGATAGGTGGTGGCTAAGCTGTATCCGTTTTGTTCGGGCAACGGGTCCATCATAAACACCACGCCGTCCACGCCGCTGTAGCCTTCGCCGCCGCGGAAAATATGCGCCGCAGAGCTTTCGAATTCTTCCTTTTTATCCTCGGCAAACAATTCACCGGCGAAGTCCATCATCAGCACCTGCGCCACGGGTTGCGCGCCGTTACCTACGCGTTTTAAAATGCGCATCATACGCGTTATCCCGCGCTCATTAAGCTCTGTAGCACTTATGATAGCCGATTGCTCGTTCGACCAACGGGCGGTGCTCAGGGTGTATCCCGAATAGCTGCGCAGATTGTTCCCTTGATTGTTAACGCCGTTCACATTCGTCGGGCAGGAGAGCGCGTGTATCCAGCAGGATTTCCCCACCGTGCGGGCCCCCACTACGCCAACGACGTACGTGGGAAGATCACCCATATTGGGAAGCAGCTCCACGGCGGAATCCCAGCCTTCCTTTTGCCCTACACAGAAGGGGCAGGAACGAACAAATTCCAGCACCTGCATAGTTTGATCAACGTAGCATTCCACACTGATCGTATGCTGAAGCCCTTGCACGTTGGACGTGTTGGTGGCAGAGAGGCGAACGCGTTTGATAACGTCGGCATCCACTCCGTTTGATCTGTTTTCCATATAGGCAGGCGTGTATTTTTGCACCGAAAACTTGCCCGTAACTTTGCGAACCAATTGCACCCACGAGTTGAGCATACTGTTAAAGTAATACGCCTCCTGCGTTGCATGACCGCAGCGATGGCAAAATACGTAACCGGCTTGCAGCATCAGCGATTACCTCCCATCCAAGTAATAACACAAAGCATCTCGTTCCGCTCCACACGGGTGCCGTTGGGACGCTTATAAATGAAATCGTAGGTGAGCAGGCACGGCTCATCCAAAATCAGCTGCACGCCTTCTGCGTTCTCGTAATCGCTGCGCGTGGGGTTAACGGGTGTCAGGCAGGCGTACACACGCTCGCCCTCATCCGAAATTCTGCGCTGCACCGTCAGCAGGGTTTCTTCGTCTTCAAAGGCAAAGCTGATAGCAATTCGATCCTTTTCGGGCCAAGAGTACACCATATCCATAGGCTCGTGCGCCTGACGGAGCTCGGGATTCAGCAGCTGCACACGGAGATACGACATAGGGCCGCCGAGGAAGCAATAATCGCTGGCCTCGCGTAATTCTTTAAAACGGATATACGCCTTCCAACGGGCAAAAATCGACAGCAACCGCGAAAAGCTGAATTGTGCCTTTTCTTCCGGCTTATCAGTAACAGTAAGACCTTTTTTGTAGATTTCGGTTCTTTTCTTCTTGATTTTGTTGATGACAAAAAAGGAGGATACCCAAAGCACCACGAAAAGAATCGCTATCAAAACAACGTACCGCACAACGGAAAACCAAAAGCCTTCGGTGTTTTCCATTTCACCGGTGAGCGTAATACCTCCGAAGGCCACGCCCAACGCCAGCAGCATCCACACCCAGCGGCGGCGTATGCCGATAAAAAACTGCTGAATTTTTTCCAGCCTTTGCAAATCGTTCATAACCAAAGCCTCACTTTACTTTAATTACCAGTTGAATTTATTGACGGGACGACCGCCGATCAAGCGGAACGTTCCCGCTTCGCGGTGAACAATCTTTTGTTCACTCTCACTCGGTTTTGTTTCAGCAACCTCGGCTTGCGCGGGCTTTTCCTCGAGTTCTTTCTCCTCTTCTTCAACAACGGGGCGTTCTCCCGGCAGCGGCACCAACGTATACCACTTTTCACGTTTGGCTGCACCGTCATCAAAGGTATGTACGTACACACGGTCACCCTCGGCCGCAAAGGCTTCAATAAGCTCTGCGCCACCGTATACAACCGCTTTTACCGTACCGTCAAAATTCTTTTGATGCACCACGAAACGGTTGGTGTTTTCGTTTGTGGGGGCTTCGGGCGCAAAAATATGGATCTCGCCGTTAAAGCCGCTGCGATTGGTTTGATTTTGCAAATACACAAGCACGTTGTGCAAGCATTGCTTTACCGTGCTCACGTCCATCGAACCGGCCTCGCTTTGGGGTAAACGGCGTATATATTCGGGAAGCTGATCATTATACAGCGTGTTCATTTCAAACAACGACGGATCCGGATACAACGTATTGGCGATATGCTCCCACTTGTACGTTAAAACAGCCGCCTTCGTATCAATAGCGGCACCGGCCAACACCTCTTGCATCACGCTGATATACGCTGTGCAGAATTGATCCTTTTGTGTGGTATCCACCAAAAAATAGACGGTTTTTTCTTCGTTCGCCATAGCTTCCACCTCGAAGGCTGCATTTTCGATCGGTAACCCGTTTTGCATCCTTCTTAACTCCTTTTCGAAATTCAGTAATGTTATACGATGCTTGGGATCGATGGCCGTAGCCTGCCGAAACAGCGTGCGAATACCGGGGCATACACGTTCGATCTTGTGCCAGCCCGCATTCTTATCGTGCCGCGCCAGCGCTTGCTCCAACCAGCCCGCCATATCGGCGTTTTGATACGGATACCATTTATCCATCCGCTCGTAAAAATCACGGCACGTCTGCGTATCCGAAGGGTCCAAGCCGCTCGCCAGATTGAACAGCAGGGAAAGCGGATTCTTTTCCCCTTCGTAGTCCCAGATCTTAAAAAGCTCGGCCAGCATCATTCCCAATGCAAACACATCCGTCTTCGGACTGACGGCGTACCCTGCCTTCACGTCCTCGGGCGCTGTGTTTTCCACCGACAAAAAGCCCAACCGCGTGTGCGTTTCTTCTGCACCGGCATCGCGCAGATGGAATTTTACCGACGGAAAATCGATAATACGCAGTCGCCGCGTACCGTCCTGCCTGTGCTCTACCATCACGTTTTTGAATTTCAGATCGCGATGCGCAAGAATTTGATATCGCTGTAACACGTCGCAGGCCATCAGTTGCTTTAATCCCGCAACGATTTGCAGCAGACAATCGAATTTTTCGCGAAACGTCGGGAAATCATCGACCTTAAACGGTGCATACACCGGCTCGATCACGGCGCAGCGAAACAGCTGCGTTTCTTCGGCTCCAAACGGATTCAATCGCCCGTCTATGATCTGCTCCGACATTTGTACCGCATCGTCGTTCAGTGCCAACACGCAGCGCAGGTTATCGCCTTCAAACGGAAAGAAATCCCAAAACTGGCGCTGCTGCGGATAACTGCTTTCGCTGATGGGCAGATGCACGATAGCTTCTTTCAGACAATACAGCGTTTCATATTCCAGCCCCTGCGGCAGAGAAACGTTTTCGTGCATTGTGCCTTCATTGCGAAAAAAGCTGCCCACGTAAATGGCTTTACCGCGACCGCTTTCATTCAAGCGTTGCTGCACCGTAAAATGATACGTTTCTCCTCCGCAAACAAAATTTAAATGATCAACGTATCGCTGTGTACCTTGCTCTCTCATCGGTTTCCGTTACACCCCTTCGGTTCTGCGTTCCTTACGAATTTTCCTCGCGGGCATCGGCCGCCTCGGTGGAAAACATATCGTCAAAGCGATCCTTCGCCTTGCTTACGTTCCCCTTCGCCTTCGCGTTCTGTGAAAATTTCTTCTTCACAGTGTCCAAAAAGCTCGTTTTCGGCTTTTTCTGTGAAGCTTCCTTCGGAACGAAGGCAACCTCCTCGCCTACCACGAGTTCTATGTCATCGTCCTCTTTTTCTTCCTGCGCAACGGGCTCGGACTCTCCGCTTGCGGCAACAGCCAACAACTCCTCGATAGAGGGACGGCGCAGAATGAACGGCGACAAGCAGCGTTCCGCCAACCGATCGATCTGCGTGATTTTCCCTTCGCCAAACGGACGGTCATCACCGAACTTAAGAAGCAAATACAAGTAGGCGGCCATACAGATATCCGACGAGGCATCGGCTTCGTTCGTATGGAACTCATGAGGGATTCCCGCATACGCCGTCTGCGGATCGCACGGCAACGGCAGCAAAGCAATTTGCAATTTGCCGTTGCTCTTATCACGACGGAAATACACGCTCTCACGGCAAAGGAACAACAACGGACGGTACAGCTCGTTGTTGATATCGCATTTGCGGTAGTTGCGAATGAATTTCAATAATTTTACGAAGATCTCCAAGGCCATCTGCTGTTGCTGTTCCTCCGATGCTTCGTCCAAGCATTGCCAATCCTTGGACATAACAAACGTGAACGCACCGTAATCGTTGGCGTACGACGTTCCTTTGAAGAAAAACACCGATTCGCGCATATGCACCGACAGACCGGAAAACACATCATCCAGACGGTACAGATTTTTAACACCGTCACCGCCTTCAAGGAAGTCTTTCTTTTCCATACGAATGGCTGCGTGCAGCAAAACCTCCTTGTCATTTTCCTGCGAACAAACCACGCCGCCCAAAGACGTTTTCTTGCCGCCGCGAATCATTTCTTCCGTAACCGTGATCTCTTTAACCATCGTTCAGACCGCCTTTCCGTATCGGCTGTTTTTTCAACACAAAATCCGATAAATATACATTTTTCATTATACTGTTTCGCCCTCCCAAAAGCAATAGATTTTTAAAAAAATCACGTTTCGACTTAATTTTTTAAAATAAAATAAAATATCCTTGGCAACGCTGCATTTTCGTGATACAATTGTATGTAAAACGAGGTCGGTATTTTATCTCTTTTGCGATTTGGAGGAATAAAAATGGAACAAAGCATTCCTGAATTCGTTGTTGCCGAAGAAGCCGCGGCTACGCCCCCCGTGCAAGAAGCAACCGAAGCCGAGGTGGCGGCCGATACAACTGTTAGCGAAGGAAACAACGGTGCCGCTGTTCAACTGTCCTTGAGCGTTGCTCCCGTTATCAACTACGCTCTGTATCACAACGGCGTGCGCATCGTACAAAGCGTAACCGTTACGAATCATTCCGAGAAAGATTTAAGTAACCTCACGCTGGCTATTGAATCCGTACCGGCTTTTGCAACGCCGCTGTCGGTAGATATCAATTTTATCCCCGCCGGAAAATCGTATGAGATCACCGCTGTTGATCTGCATTTGGATGCCGATTATCTGGCCGGTATGACGGAACGCCTGGAGGGCGAATTGCACGCCACGCTATCCACTGACAGCGTGCTTGCCACCGCAACACAAGCTATCTCCATTTTGGCTTTCGATCAATGGAGCGGCCAGCCGAATCACCCCGAGTTGCTTTCGGCGTTCGTTACCCCCAATCATCCGATATTGGCTACCGTGATCTCGAAGGCTGCCACGTATTTAAGCAAATGGACGGGAGATCCTTCGTTTACGGCCTATCTCCAAAAGGATCCCGATCGCGTTCTTAAGCAAGCTGCCGCCCTTTTTTGCGCGTTGAAGGAGGAAAACCTTATCTACTGCGTCTGCCCCGCCA
This sequence comes from Acutalibacteraceae bacterium, assembly GCA_045630505.1. Lineage (GTDB taxonomy): Bacteria > Bacillota > Clostridia > Oscillospirales > Acutalibacteraceae > RGIG3009. The sequence continues at coordinate 7,010 of JAZQTE010000294.1, forward strand.
GCTTTGAGGAAACCGGCCAGCGCATTCGTCTGTGCGATATGGTGCTTCAGCAAAAAATGGGAACTTGTATGGACCTGACGTTGCTGTACGCTTCTTGCTTGGAGGCTGTCGGTCTGCACCCCTTGCTGATCATGACGACCGGCCACATTTTCACCGGTGTTTGGCTGGACGATCTCACGTTCCCCGACTCGGTGCTGGACGATCCCGCTATGATCACCAAGCGTTTGGCAGAGGGCGTGAACGAAATTGCCGTTATGGAAACCACGATGGTAGTAAACGGCAGCAACGCTTCGTTCGACAACGCCACCGCTGCTGCGGAACGGCATTTTATCGGCACCGATCCCATCGAGTGCATTATCGACGTTAAACGCGCCCGTCTTTGCGGTGTAAAGCCCATTCCGCAGCGTGTACACGATTCCGACGGTTGGCATATTGAACACGAGCTGCCCGAGGAAGCAGGTAGCTTGTACGCACCGCGCACGATGAGCGATACGATCGACGTTTCTCAAGAGGCGTTTGATCCGCAAGCCGTGCCGAAAATGGTGCAATGGGAACGCAAGCTGCTGGATCTCGGCTTACGCAACAACCTTATCAGCTTGCGCTTCTCCAAAACCATCGTCCCCCTGCTCACCACGTCGCTGGACGACTTGGAGGACGCCTTATCCCAAGGCGAAGACTTTTCCGTGCTCCCCCGTCCGAGCGATTGGAAAGGGGCGGCTAAATTCGATTTTGAAACCATGCACGATCCCGGTGAGTTTGCCGGTTTGGTAGCCTCCGAATATAAGAACGGCCGTTTACGCTCCGTGCACAGCGAAACCGAGCTGAACAAAACGATGAAGACGTTGTACCGCAACGTAAAAACGGCGTTGGAGGAAAACGGCGCCAACACCTTGTATTTGGTTCTCGGTTTGTTGCGATGGTACGAGAATCCGCGCAGCACCAAGGCGCGTTACGCACCCGTCGTGCTGCTGCCCGTAGAGCTTGTGCGCCGTGGCGGCAGCAAGGGCTACACCCTGCGTCTGCGCGACGACGAGCCGCAGATCAACGTTACGATCCTTGAAAAAATGAAGCAGGATTTCGGCATCAACGTTGCCGGATTAGACCCTCTGCCGATGGACGATCACGGTATCGATCTTCGCCGTGTATTCACCGTACTTCGCAAGGCGATGATGGGGCAAGATCGATGGGATATTCTGGAGTCGGCCTACTTGGGCATTTTCTCGTTCTCGCAGTTTGTTATGTGGAACGATATGCGCAATCGCAGCGACGATCTGCTCCGAAACAAGATCGTACGCAGCTTGATTGACGGCAAACTGGCTTGGGCGGCCAAGCCGATGGAAATTACCGAGCACGTATCCGAGGAAGGAACGCTGCTGCCGATGCCGGCAGACGCCTCACAGTTGTTTGCCATTCAAGCCGCTTGCAACGGCGAAAGCTTCGTGTTGCACGGCCCTCCGGGAACCGGTAAATCGCAAACCATCACGTCCTTGATCGCCAACGCGTTGGCGCAAGGAAAATCCGTGCTGTTCGTAGCCGAAAAGAAAGCGGCTCTCGAAGTGGTGCAAAAGCGTTTGGCAGGAATCGGCATTGCGCCGTTCTGCTTGGAACTTCACTCCAACAAAACAAAAAAACGTGCCGTGTTGGAGCAGCTGCGCATCGCTTCGGAGGTTACTCGCGATAAAACGCCCGAGCAATATTTGGAAAAAGCCAACCGCTTAAGCGAACTGCGAAAGAATTTGGATCATTACGCCGTGCAGCTGCATACGATATTACCCTGCGGCTATTCGGTGTACGGACTGATCAACGAATACGAGGACTTCGCTGAAGCCCCCGATTTGGTGGTGCTCGATGCCGCCTTTGCCGAAAAGACCGACCGCCACGCATTTGACAGCCATTGTATTCTGTTAGAACGCTTGGTAGCTGCGGCCAAGGCGCTGGGGCATCCTTATCAGCATCCGCTGTCTACCATCGGTGCGCGCCAGTACACGCAGCAGCTTCGTCAGGCTTTGGCCCCCACGGTGACAGCCTACCGTGACGCAGCCGCCGACTTTACTCCGCACGCTGCCCGTTTGGCTGAGATGCTGTCCTTTGGCACCGTTACCACCACGGCATCCCTGGAAAAGCTGGTGGAGCTTGCAAGCAGCATCGCCGCTTTCAGCAAGCTTCCCAAGGGTTGGGCGCGTGTAGAAAAACCGATCGAATATTTCGGTGCTGTCAATAAAATGATAACGCATTTTTCCGAGTATTTGAAACGGCGAGATTTCTTGCTGCAGGCTTGGAAAGAGGAGTTTCTGGAGCAGGACGGTATGGCGCTTTTCCAAGAATGCAACGCCATTTCCGCACAGTGGTTCGTTTCCAAAATGATGGCGCAGCATAAGCTGGCAAAACGCCTCTCTCCTTTTGCACGCGAGAAAATGCCCGACATTTTCGAAGCGGTAAAAGTGTTGTGCCGTATGCAGGAGGAAAAAACGGCTGCTGAAGATCTGCTGCAAGCCTACGGTGACGATCTCGGCATTTTGTACCAAGGTGCGGATACGGATTGGGCGCTCGTTAAGGAGCTGGCCGCCGAAGCGCAAAAGCATATCACCGTGTTGCAGGATCACATCGGCAACTACGTTGCCCGTGCCACCCTCTGCAGCGACACGAACGCACTTGTTGCAGCTGCCGCCGTTACCGAGAATTACGAAGTCTTCCGCCGCAGCAAGCAAGATTTCTGTAATCTGCTTTGCATTCATCTGCCGGAAAACACCAATCTGCTTGAGGGACAAATCGAGCTGTGCGACGCCATTTTAGCCAACGCCGACGATCTTAAGGATTGGATCACCTTTAGCGGTATCGTCGGTGAAGCCGAGGACGCAGGACTTGCCGAGCTTGTTACTGCCTATTGCAACGGTGCAGCGCACGAGGATATTCTCCCTGCCTACAAAAAAGCGGCGTATAAGGCGCTGATCGTTACGGCCATTGATTCTCAGGGAATACTGAACGCCTTTTCAGGCCCTGTGTTCAACGAAAAGATCGAACAATACAAGCGTATCGACAAGGAATTTACGGAGTTGGTTCGCCAAGAGCTGTTCTGCCGTCTTGCTGCCAACGTTCCCGATTTTACGGGCGAAGCAGCGCAAACGTCGGAACTGGGCATTTTGCAGCGTAACATTCGCAGCGGCGGCCGCGGCATGAGTATTCGCCGCTTGTTTGAACAGTTACCGCATCTGCTTCCCCGTTTGTGTCCGTGTATGCTGATGAGCCCCATTTCGGCGGCGCAGTATCTGGATCCCCGTCGCAAACCCTTCGATATCGTGGTGTTCGACGAAGCCTCACAGCTGCCCACCTGCAAGGCGGTCGGCGTGTTGGCACGCGGTAAGGATGCCGTTATCGTGGGCGATCCCAAGCAAATGCCTCCCACCACCTTCTTTGCCACCAACACCGTGGACGAAGAAAATCTGGATACCGAAGACCTTGAAAGCATTCTTGACGATTGCTTGGCCATTAATATGCCGCAAACGCATCTGCTGTGGCACTACCGTTCGCGTCACGAAAGCCTTATCTCCTTCAGCAACCACCAATTCTACGAAAACAAGCTGTTCACCTTCCCGTCGGTCAACGACCGCGAATCCAAGGTGTCACTTGTGCACGTGGACGGTGTGTTTGAACGCGGAAAGAACCGTTGCAACCGTGCCGAGGCCGAGGCCATCGTTGCCGAAATCTGCCGCCGTTGCCACGATCCCGAACTGTCGAAGCTGAGCGTAGGCGTTATCACCTTCAACATTTCACAGCAGATGCTGATCGACGACCTGCTCAACGATGCTTGCGCTGCCGATGCCGAGCTGGAAAAATGGATCTACGAGGGCGAGGAACCGCTGTTCGTGAAGAATCTGGAAAACGTGCAGGGCGACGAGCGTGACGTGATCTTGTTCTCCGTTGGCTACGGGCCTGATGAAAACGGCAAGGTGTATATGAACTTCGGCCCCCTCAACCGCGACGGCGGTTGGAGACGCTTAAACGTGGCCGTTTCCCGTTCTCGCAGCGAAATGGTGGTTTTCTCCACGCTGATGCCCGATCATATCGACCTCTCCAAGACCGACGCCGCCGGCGTGGTTGCTTTAAAAGCCTTCTTGCTGTATGCAGGCGGTGAGGAGATGGCACTTAACGAAAATTCCTCCCTGCAGCTGCAATCCGTTAAAGCAGGTATTGCTAAACGCATCCGTGCGCTACTGAAGGAGGAGGGCTTTGATACCGATCTCAACGTCGGCCGTTCGGAATATAAGATCGACGTTGGCGTTATCGATCCTGAGAAGCCCGACACGTACATTTTGGGCATTTTGCTCGACGGCAGCAGCTACGATGCCGCCAAGACCACGCGTGACCGTGAGATTGCTCAAATTAGCATTTTGAACTCTCTTGGTTGGAACGTGATGCGCATTTGGACGATGGATTGGTGGGATAACCGCCAAAAAGAAATCAAGCGCATCGTTGCCGAGGTGCACCGCCTTCAAGCGTTAAAGCAACAGGATGCCGTACAAGAGGAGCCTGCAGAGGAAAATGAGCCCGAAGAACAAACCGAAATCGCAGAGCAAGAGCTCACCGACGAGGTGGTTTCGGATGCGGCAGTCGAAATCGCCGAAGAAGAGGAGCCCGCTCCTCCCGCAACGCCTGCTTGTATTCAAACGTATGCCGCCGCCGTGCTTAACAACGCTCCGCTGACGGCAGAGGAACTGTTGTCGGGTAAGCACGATTACTCGATTCTGCGCACGATCGAAGCCGTGCTCAAAGCCGAAGCCCCCGTCTACCGCACCGTGCTGTTCAAGCGTGTGCTCGACAGCTTCGGTATTGCGCGCAGCGGCACACGGTTGGCAAGCTACCTTAAGAATTTGGCAGGGAATCTGTACCCCGCCGTCACGTTCGACGGTGAGGAAGCCGTGTACTGGAATCCGGGGCAGAAGCCCAAAGCGTATCACTTGATTCGTGTAAGCGCCCAAGGAAACGACCGCCGCGATCCTTCCGTTGTACCGTGGGTTGAGGTTATCAACGCTATGTGCTACGTGCTGTATACGCAGATCGGCATTCCGAAGGACGGCCTTATGCGTGAAGCGGCCCGTTTGCTCGGATACCCCCATTTAGTCGGCAGCATCGCCGCCAAGGTTGACGACGCCTTCAAACAAATGGAAGGTTTGGGGCTCGTTATCGTTGATGAAAACGGACTCTGCGTTCTGTCGGAAGATGGCACGGCCCACGTAAAGCAATTCGAACTGTAATCTCCAAAAACGCAAAAGCAGCGGAGCGAAAACTCCGCTGCTTTTGTTTACTTTTTAAGAGCCTTGTGATATAATGCACTCAAACGAAAACGGATTTTTTGGGGGTAAGCAGGATGTTTGAAAAGACCAAAGTAATTGCTATGGATTTGGACGGCACGCTAACGCAACACCGCACACCTATTAACGAGCAAAATCTCGCGGTTCTGACAGCTCTTTCTAAAAAATATAAGCTGCTGATGGTGGGCGCAGGGCAGGTGATGCGCATCTTCAATCAGCTGGGCGAATTTCCCGTAGATATTTTGGGAAACTACGGCTTGCAATACGGAGTTTACAACCCCGAAAGCAAAACGATGGACATCGTGCGCAATCTCACTATAGAATGCGATAAAGAGGCGATCACCGCCAAGGTGACGGCGATGCGTGAAAAATACGGATTTACTGACTATTGCGGTGAAACGGTGGAGTTTCATCCTTCAGGCTGCGTTACCTTCCCCATTTTGGGCACGAAAGCGGCAATAGCGGATAAGCTGTCCTTCGACCCCACTCGCGAAAAGCGCCGCGCCATTTACGACGATATCGTGAACACGTTTTCGGAGTTTTCGGTATTCGTAGGAGGTTCTTCCTCATTCGATATGGCGCCGAAGCCGCACAATAAGTTTTTCGCACTGGATACTTACTGCCGAGAAAACGGCTACACGCACGACGAAATCGTGTATATCGGCGACGATTACGGCCTCGGCGGCAACGATGAAGCAGTATATACATCTGATTTCCCGTATCTTACCATTGATAATTACGTGGATTTCCCCACCGTGGTAAAACCGCTGCTGTAAG
>JAZQTE010000295.1:0-4579 GCA_045630505.1 Acutalibacteraceae bacterium
GGTATTTACCGTAAAATGTATATGCAAGGGCGTGCTTTTGATGAGATTTACGATATTTACGCCGTGCGTATCATTATGGACACCGTAAATGATTGCTATAACGTGCTCGGTATCGTTCATGATATGTTCCGTCCGCTGCCGAATCGGTTTAAGGATTATATTTCTACGCCGAAAAGCAATATGTACCAATCACTGCATACCACGGTGATCAGCCAAGAAAAGATTCCGTTTGAGGTGCAGATTCGCACGTGGGAAATGCATCACACGGCGGAATACGGCATTGCGGCGCATTGGAAATATAAGCTGGGTATTCAAAAGAAAGATCGCTTGGAGGATAAGGTGGCGTGGGTGCGCCAGTTTATCGAAAGCCAGCAAGACGTAGACGATGCGGAAGATATCGTGCGTTCCATCAAAACCGACCTGTCCGCCGATGACGTATTTGTGTTTACACCGCGAGGCAAAGTGGTTAACCTTCCGAGAGGCGCCACGGTGATCGACTTTGCATACGCTATCCACTCCGAGGTGGGTAACCGCATGGTGGGTGCCAAGGTGGATGGGCGCATTGTGTCTATCGATTATCAGGTGAAGACCGGCGAAATTGTGGAGATCCTTACAAGCTCTTCTGCGAACCGCGGCCCCAGCCGTGACTGGCTGCAGCTGGTGAAAACCAGCGAAGCGCGTAATAAAATTCGTGCGTGGTACAAACGGGAACGCCGCGAGGAGAATATTCAACAAGGACGCGAAGAGCTGGAACGTGAAATGGCGCGTAACTTTATTCGCTTGTCCGAAGAGGATATGCAGGAGTTTCTGGAGGAGCAAGCCAAACGGCAGCACTGCGCCTCGGTGGACGATTTCTATGCAGCGATCGGCTACGGCGGCATCTTGCTTTCTCGCTTGATTCCGCGAATGAAGGACGATGCTCAAAAGTATGCCAAGGTTGAAGCGCCGATTGTCGAAAAGGTGGTACAGCGCCCGCACCGTCATCATAACGGTGGCGTTATTATCGAAAATATGGATAATTGCTTGGTGAAATTTGCCCGTTGCTGTAATCCTGTTCCGGGCGACCGCGTTATCGGGTTTATCACACGCGGCTACGGTGTTTCGATTCACCAACGCGATTGTTCCAACGTTCCCAAGGATATTATCAATTGTGCCGAGCCGGAACGGTGGGTAAATGTGGAATGGGAAGATACCGTTCGTGAAGAATTTAAAGCTGATCTTCATATCGCTGCTAATGACCGCAACGGCTTGCTTGCAGATATGACGGCGCAGCTGGCCGGTATGCACGTATCGCTGTTTGGTTTGCAAGCACGTGAAACGCGTGACGGCAAGGCTGAAATTCAAATTACTGTAGGTGTGAACAGTGTTCAGCACCTGCAGGAGGTAACGGCGCGTTTGATGCGTATAGACGGCGTAGAGTCTGTAGAAAGAAGCGGTGTTTAAAAGATGAAAGCAGTATTTCAACGTGTATATGAAGGTGCAGTTACTGTAGAGGGACGAACTACAGGCAGCATTGGTGCAGGTGCCATTATCCTGCTCGGCGTTCTGCAGGGGGATACGGAAGAACACGCCGTGCTGATGGCTAATAAAGTGGCAAATATGCGCGTGTTTACCGATGAAAACGATAAGATGAACCGTTCAATGCTGGATGTGGGCGGTGAGGCGCTGGTGGTGTCGAATTTCACGCTGGCGGCGAATTGCTCGCACGGACGTCGCCCTGATTTTATTGCAGCTGCACGCCCCGAACAAGCAGAGCCGCTTTACGAGCGGTTTATGCAGGAGTTGCGTTCTTTGGGCGTTCGCGTGGCATCGGGTGAGTTCGGCGCGGATATGACGCTGCATATGAAAGGCGATGGCCCTATAACAATTCTCTTGGATACCAAGGATTGGGAGAGAAAGAAATGACCGTTACGTATTTTGCGGTGGGAGCACTGCAGGTAAATTGTGTGCTGATCGCCGACGAAGCGGATAATGCTGTTGTGATTGATCCCGGAGATGATGCAGCCGAACTGATCGCTCATATCCGTTCTCGCAAGATGGCTGTGAAAGCGGTGCTGCTCACACATGCGCATTTTGATCACCTGCTGGCAGCTCATGAGGTGATGGAAGCGTTTGGCGCGCCGTTGTGGCTCCACGAGGCCGAAGCTCCCGCTTTAACGGATACGGGCAAAAGCTTAATTCCCGAATATCGTCAGCCCTACGTTTTAAAAGCCGACCGTCTGTTGAAGGACGGCGAGAGATTTGTCGTTGGAGCATTGGAGGGCGAGGTGCTGCATACACCGGGACATACGGTGGGCAGCTGTTGTTATCGCTTCGGTGACGTGTTGATCTCGGGGGATACGTTGTTTGCGCAAAGCATCGGTCGCACCGATCTGCCGGGTGGAAATACGGCACAAATGCTTCAAAGTCTTCGCCGTTTAAGTGCGTTGCCGGATACGCTGCGTGTAATTCCGGGACACGGGCCCGAAACCGTTCTGGGATACGAACGGCACTATAACCCTTATTTGAGCAGGAGTTAATTATGATTCTCTATTTGCAGGGGCATTCCTTCCATTTTGAATTGCAAAATATCTGTCGCTTGTTTTTGCCGCAGGAAAAGATCGTTATTCCCGAGTCGGAGCTTGAGGACTACACCGGAGTAACGGTGTATACCGTGCTGGAAAAAGGGGAGAAAACAACGCAGCTGCGGTGCCGTCTGCATCTGGATGATTTTGACCGCACGTTGGAAGCAGCGGTGGAGAACGCTCATTCGGAATACCGTGACGAATGCGAACTGGTGCTGTGTGAGCTGCTGTATCGGTTGCTGGCGGATCTGTGCGGTGTTACGCAGGATTGGGGCTTGGTAACGGGAGTTCGCCCCGTAAAGCTGCTTAGGCGCCTTAAGGCCGAATTGGGTGAGGAAAAGGCGGTTGCGTGGCTGCGTGACCGCTTGCTCGTCAGTAGTAAAAAATTAGAGTTGTGCCGCAATACGCTGGAAGCAGAGGATGCGATTTTGGGCTTATCGAGGCCGGAGTCTTTTAGCTTGTACGTGTCGATCCCGTTTTGCCCCACGCGCTGTGATTATTGCTCGTTTGTTTCTCAAACGGTAACACGAGCCGCCAAGCTGATGCCGTCGTACGTGGAGTTTCTTTCGCAAGAGCTGGCGTACACGGGTGCGTTGGTGCGTGAACTAGGCCTGCGTCTGGAAACGGTGTATTTCGGCGGCGGTACCCCTACCACGCTGTCGGCGGAGCAGTTGAAAACGCTTACCGATACGGTGGCGGCGCATTTTGATCTTTCCTCCGTGAGAGAATACACGGTGGAAGCAGGGCGTCCCGATACCGTAACCGAAGAGAAAATGCGTGTTCTGCGTGAAGCGGGAGTTTCCCGTATCAGCATCAATCCGCAAACGCTGAACGATGCCGTTCTTACACATATTGGACGCAGACACACGGTGGAACAATTCTACGAAGCGTTTAATACGGCGCGGCGTATGGGACACGACAATGTTAATACCGATTTGATTGCCGGCCTGCCTACCGATACGTACGAAAGCTTTTGCCAAACGGTAGACGGTATTTTGTCACTGTCACCCGAAAGCGTGACGGTGCATACGCTGTCTATGAAAAGGGCAGCTAATCTTACCTTGCAAAAACGTGCTGATTATCGAACTGCCGATGCTGCTGCGCGTATGGTGGCACATACAGCTGCCGCATTGCCGCAAGCGGGATACCGTTCGTATTATTTGTACCGCCAAAGCCGCACCGTGGGCAATCAAGAAAACGTAGGCTGGGCCAAGGCAGGATACGAGGGCTTGTATAATGTGTACATTATGGACGAAACGCACACCATTTTGGGGTGCGGTGCAGGTGCTGTGTCAAAGCTGAAAAAGCCGGGAACCGATTATTTGGAGCGTGTATTCAATTATAAGTTTCCGTATGAATATAATGCCGATATTGCGGAGATGCTGAAACGGAAAGATGCTGTTCGTACCTTCTATGAAAAACTGAAAGGATGAGTCGAGTGACGACTTTTCGCAGCCTATACCAAAAGCAGATCAGCGAACTGTTGCGGTGGGATCCGGCATGGTTGATCCGCAAGGAAGAAGAACGTTATGAAAAACAAATACGCAGTGTGGCGGAAACATTAAGCCGTCGCACGGGACGGTTGCTGGTACTGCTATGCGGCCCGTCGGCGGCCGGAAAGACCACCACGGCACTTAAACTGCAGCAGCAATTGCAGCTGCACGGACGCCATGCGTATACCGTGTCACTGGATAATTTTTTTCGTGGCTACGGCAAGGCGCCGCGTTTGCCGGATGGCAGCTTCGACTATGAATCCGTTGAAGCGTTGGATCTGCCGCTCTTGGAGCAATGTATGCAGCAGCTGCTCAGTGAGGGGCGTACACGGCTTCCGATTTTTGATTTTTTGCAGCATCGCCCCAAGGAGGAGCGCAGCGAATTTTGCGTAACGGATGATGCTGTAGTGATCTTTGAGGGGATTCACGCGCTGCATCCGTTGGTGCGCCGTCATTTGCCGGAAAATCAGGTGTATACGCTGTTTATCAACGTAATGTCACCGATGATGAACGGTGATGAAG
>JAZQTE010000296.1:0-2849 GCA_045630505.1 Acutalibacteraceae bacterium
ATGGATTCCAAGCCAAACAGAGCACCCTGCTTACCGGCTGCTTCGCAGTTGGGCGAGCCGTAGCGGTGGCTGTCTTCTGCCGTGAGGGCGATACAGCCGCTCTTCAGGATGGCATCCACTTCTTCGGGATGGCCTGCGGGATGGATGCAGCAGTACACCATTTGATCCTTGCGGAGAAGATCGTATTCGCAGGGGAACAACTCCTTCACCTTAGCCAAGAAATCGCAACGAGCGTACATTTCTTCCATCGTATCCACGATTTCGGCACCGGCAGCTTCGTATTTCTCATTAGAGAAACCCGAGCCAACACCGCAATCGCGCTGAGCCAGTACCGTGTGACCGGCTGCAACGATGGACGCTGCCTCGATCGGAGTGCAGATTACGCGGTTTTCGCCTTCTTTGATGTCCTTCAAAATACCAAATACCATTGTGTTTTCCTCCTAACACATATTTTAGTGCTTTTTATAGGCTGTCGTCGCTGTACTCGCCGAAGCCTTCACCATACACCTCTTTGGCGTCGGTTACGATAATAAAAGATTTGTCGGGATCCACTTCCACGACCATTGCTTTGATGCGAGCGATCTTGGACGGCTTTACGGCACACATTAAGACGTTCTTTTCCGAACCCGTGTATGCACCCTTACCGTTTAAAATAGTAGCACCAAGCTCCATATCCATCAAGCGTTTAGCGATCTCCTCATTTTTATCGCTGATTATGTATGCGATTTTGGCGTTAATGGCACCGTATACCACCACGTCCATCGCCACACTGGCAATGTACATGGCAATAACGCCGTAAAGGGCCGCTTCCAGCATTCCGTATGTAAGTGCATAAATGCACACCACCGTAACGTCGATTGCCAAGCACAAGCGGCCGATCGACAAATTGCGGAATACGTACTTAAGAAGACGAGCCGCAAGCTCTGTTCCGCCCGTAGTGGCATTCTTGAGCATCATAAGGCCAAGCGAGGCGCCGCACAGAATACCGCCGAAAATACAAGCAAGCAGCGGCTGATCCATTTTGGGATACTGCCAATGCAAAATATCGTTCACAACGATGTTCATACCGTCGGTCATAAACGAGGTTACGGCAATTGCGAACACCGTGGTGACCAACAACGACCACCCCTGCTTTTTGATACCGATGATAATCAGCGGAACGTTCATCACGAACATCACGACACCGGGAGTTAAAAATTCAAAGAAATGGTGCAGCACTTGACCGATACCGGAAAAACCGCCCATTGCCAGATTGTTGGTTTCAAAAAAGAAGTTAAAAGTGAAGGCGTACAAGAAAGCACTGATGGTGATGATGCCGTAATCCTTAACGATTCTCCAAAACCAACCTTTTTTCAGCGGAGTTCTCTCCTTCTTGACTTTGTCTTTCACCTTTTTCGGTTTACTTTCTACGGTTGCCTTCAATATCCCTCACCACCACATCAAAATCACCACACCATTATATAGAAAATATTGGTACTTGTAAAATTGATATTCGTGTGATATATTATAGAGTGAACTCTATATCTGGAGGGATTCACCGTGACACATACGGAAATTGAATGCTTTTTGGCAATCTGCCGCCATAAAACAGGCATCCGCGCCGCTGAAGCACTGTTTATCACCCAACCATCGCTCAGCATTCGGCTGAAAACGCTGGAAAAAGAATTGGGCGGTGCATTGTTCACTCGCAATAAGGGCAGCCGAGAAATGGTGCTTACGGCAGCAGGAAAAGAGTTTTATGAGCTTGCCGTGCAATATGAAGCCTTAATTGAAAAGATGAAGCAGGTGTGCCAAAAAAGTCCTGAAAGCTTACGCGTATCATCCCTCAACAGTTTGGATACATTTCTGCTCCCCGACGTATACGAGCGTTTTTTGCAGACGCATCCCGAAATCGGGTTGGAAATTCAAGATATGGAAATGCCTGCCGCAGGGCAAAGCATTTTAGACGGAAACACCGATATCGCATTCACCACGGGACGGCTTACCGATATTCCTTTGAAGCAGATCCCCGTTTTCACAGAACCGATGGTACTTATCTGCCAAAACGCAGAAGACTATCATTCCCCCGTTACCGCCGAGCAATTATCGCTCAGAAACGAGGTTTACGTAGAGTGGAGCACGCGGTTTGCGCATTGGCACCAGCAAGCATTCGGTGACGTGCATCCGCAGATCACCATCTCCATTATGGCGCATTTGCAGCGATTTATGGAACGCGAGCATTGTTGGGCGATCGTTCCCATCAGTGTGGCTGAAGGGCTTGCCCGCAGCTGCAACATAAAGCAGGTAAAAACGGCCTTTGAGATCCCCTGCCGCGAGGTTTCCATTTTAACAGCAACCAGCCAAACCGCAAGCGCTGCCATTGATGCGTTTTGCCGTTCGTTGTGCGACGCTGTTTCGGTGTATCCCGAAATCGAGATCAAGCTATGATAGTAGTATAAATTATTTTTATTATTTTTTCAATACATAGCAAGGAAAAAACCGACTGAATTCAGTCGGTTTTTCGTTTAAATAATCGTACCGCCGCCGAAAACGACGTCGCCTTGGTACAGCACCACTGCTTGACCGGGGGTAATGGCACGCTGCGGTTCATCAAACAACACACGAAAACCGTTTTCACCGTAAGGTTCCACCGTGGCATCGGCCTCTTTTTGGTGATAGCGGGTGCGAGCGGTAACGCGAACGGCTTCGGTCAACTTTTCCACCGCGATCCAATTGGCGTTTTCGGCTAAAAGCTGTTTGGAAAAGGGCGCTTCGCTGCGCCCAAGTGTAACGGTATTGGCAGAGGCATTTTTGGAAATCACAAAACGCGGTTCACCGAAAGCGATACCCAAACCTTTGCGCTGACCGAT
>JAZQTE010000297.1:0-10308 GCA_045630505.1 Acutalibacteraceae bacterium
TACCCAGTGGTAATTCTCAAATCCGATGATCACGCCGTTAAAATCCGAAGACAAAATATTGCTGCGATGGCCGGGAGAATTCATCCAATCCTCCATCACTTCCACCACCGTGCGTTGCCCCATGGCAATGTTCTCACCCATCGCCCAAAAATGCTCATTACCGAAAACGGTAAAGCAATCCGTGCCGTCAGGTCGCGTGTGTGAAAACGATTGCTGGATCTCCTTGGTGCGAATATCTGCGAACCGCTGCAGGTCGGCACGGTGCACAAGCGGCGCCAAGCCCTCGGCAGCGCGTTCTCTGTTAATCAGCTTCGTCATATATTCGCCAATGGCATACACGTCCGTGTCCGACGGTGCTGCCGTGGTTTTCGCCGTGGTGGTAGCCGCTTTGGTCGTTGTGGTCTTCGTCGTAGTCGTAGCAGGAGCCGCTGTCGCCTTTGTGGTGACAGCGGTCTTTCTTGTTGTCGCAGCCGTTGTCGTGGCGGTTTTCGTGGTTCGTTCAGCAGTGGTAGTAATCACCGTGGTAGGCAGCGTCGTCACCGTCGTTGTCGTTTCCGTTGTTATTTCCGTACTCGCAGTGGTGGCACTTGTCGCAACAGTCGTCGTTGTCGTCGTTGTCGGTTGCGTGGGTGCGGTATCCTCCACTCCCGTACAAGCCGTAAGCGTTAACAAAAGAAGCACCAAAAGTAGCGCAAAAATACGTTTCATAGTATCACCTCTCCCCTATTACACCACAATACAGTGGCAAAAGCAAGTGAAAAGTTTTGCCAAGCCGTGTTGAAAAATAACAAGCGGCAGTGTATAATGATATAAAACCACCGCAAGGGAGTACGTACTATGGCAGTTTTGGAAATCAAGATTTTTTGCATTATCGGTCTGGTAGCGTTGTTCCTGTTTAAAACGTTCTTTTCAACCTTGGCAAGCAAAAGAGATATCCCCTTGTTTCTGCTCACCGTTTTGGGGATCGTCTTTTCGCTTGCAGGCGAATTGCTTTCCGCCACACTCTTAAAAATCGTTTTCTTCTCGCTTTGCGCCGTAAGCTATGCGGCGGCCACGGTGTTCCTGCTTTATAAAGAAAAAATCATCGTCAAGCTCCCTGCTGCGCTCGCCGCCGTTGTCACTCTTTTCAGCGTGCATTTCGGCTTAAACCTCACAACCTATGCTCTCGTTTTCGGTATCGTTGCCACCTTCATTTATGAGCAGCACGATACTATTCGCCGCGACAAGCTCACCAAGCTGCACAACCGCTACGGTATGGATCTGGAGCTTAAGGAACAGCTACGCCAATACAAACGCGATAAAACCGATTCCTTCTACATCATCGCGTGCGATTTAGACAAATTCAAAGAGATCAACGACACGTGGGGACATCCCGAAGGCGACAGAGCCTTGGAGCTGGTGGCAGGCGTTCTCGCCAAAGTCGGCAAGAAATTCAAGGCCGAGGTTTTCCGTATCGGCGGCGATGAATTTGTCATCATTGCCGATACGTCAAGCGAAAGCCTTGCTCAAGCAATCGTGGCGGCCATCCAAAACGGGCTTGATCAATTGGTCTTCCGCGACGATTTTACCATTGAAATGAGCATCGGCTTCGCACTGTATAACGGCGAGGACCCCATCGATGACGTACTCGCCAAAGCAGATAAAAAGCTCTACGAAGCCAAAAGACAATAATAGTGTTATTGGGATGTGTTGACCTTGAGAAAAATTATCGCTTTTGTATTAGTTCTGGCAACATTGCTGTCTTGCGCAGCCTGCGGCCCCACACCGCTGGTGGAAGTACCCAAAGGCGCACAATACGCCGATCTCGGTACGCCGCTCGAAGCTGTGTATTTCAGCGGTTTGATCGCACGCTGTGCTTGGGATGTGGAATTACACAACAACCGTTTATACGTTGCCAGCGGCGATTACAACACTAACGCCGGCCCCGTATACGTGATGTACTACGATTTTGAGAAAAAAACGTGGGAAGTCGATGCCACTTTGGAAGATGAGCAGATAACACGCTTTGTCCCCATCGACGGTAAACTGTATGCCCCCGGTATTGACCCGAAAGGCAGTTGGGACATGGGAACATATTACACTACCGACGGCACGGAATGGATCACGCACGAATCGTTGCCGGGCGCGGTGCACAACTTCGACATCGTTAAGTACGACGGTAAATTGTTCGCCGGTCTCGGCACCGTATCGGAAAACAGTCCCATTCTCGTTACCACCGACGAAACTGCGTGGACACCCGTGGAAATCGTTAAAGATGGCGCACCGTGCGATCTTGAAGGATATTCCACGGTACGCGTTCACGAATTCTTCACGCTGAACGGCGAACTGTACGCGTATTTCGCACGCAGCGGCGGAGACAAATCTTCCCACTGGGAATTTTATCGCTATAACGGCGAACGATTCGAGTATCACAGCGCCATGCCGGAACAGTTGAAGTTCAGCCGTAAAAACACCTACACCCACTTCCAACAGCGTTTGGAATACAACGGATACCAGTATTTCACCTGCGGGGATTTTTATCGCTCCGCCGATATGATCACACCCGAAAAGATCACGTTGGAAGGCGACCCCGAAGTGAACGATCTGCGCGTGATCGGAAAGAAAATGTACGTACTGTGCAGTGAAGAATACACCACCGCCGAGGGCGAAACTGCTTTTTACAACTCGTTGCGAGTCACCAAAAACGGCAAAAAGTTCACCGAAGTGTTCCACTTCTCTTCTCCCGTGCGCGCTTTAAGTTTCACCTACGAAAGCGGCACCGTCTTTGTCGGCATGGGCTTCGGCGTCAAATCCGCCAAAACCTACGAGATGTATGAAGAAAACGGTCAGATCCTGGCATTCAATCACGTACTGTAAAAATTAACAAACAACGCAAAAATTACCTCTCATAATCCGCCACATTTCTCACAACATAATAGTGCAAACGCAAGAGCAATACAGGCAATCAGCCGAGTTTATGTTTTGAGGAGTGTAACGTAATGTCTAACAAGAACAGCATGGTTCCCGAAGCTCGTGAAGGTCTTAACCGCTTCAAGATGGAAGCTGCCAACGAAGTTGGCGTAACCCTGAAGCAGGGCTACAACGGTGACTTGACCGCGAAGCAGGCCGGTTCGATCGGCGGCCAAATGGTCAAGAAGATGATCCAGTCCTACGAGAACAACCTGAAATAAGTAAGGCTTCTCAAAAGCGCCCCGCCGCACTTTCGGCGGGGGGCCTCCCGTATCCGCTTGACACAGATTTTCTCGCGTGATATAGTGATATACGGTAGGTGATAGCTATGAAAATCTATGCCGTGCGGCACGGTGAAAGCGTTGCCAACAAAGCAGGCGTTTATTGCGGATGGAACGACGTCGATCTCACCGAGCAAGGTGAAAAGGATGCCTTGCTCGCTCGCGAGCTTCTCAAGGACGTATCGTTCGACAAGGTGTATTCCAGCGATCTTCTTCGCGCCAAGCACACCGCCGCCATCGCCCTTCCCGATGCTACGCCCGAAACCACACCATTGCTTCGGGAAATCAGCGTTGGAAATTTAGCAGGCGCCTCGGTGGCCGATTACTCACTCGAACAGCGTATGAAGTTCCGCCGAGAGGGTTACAGTGAATTCGGCGGCGAAACCCACGATGACTTTCTCGGTCGTGCCCGTGAATTTATGGCGCTTCTTAAAACGCTCGATTGTGAAAACGTGGCGGTATTCTCCCACGCAGGGCTGATTTTAACTATGCTGGAGGAGGTTTTGGCCGCACCCATCGTTCACCAAAACGTGCGCTGTGCCAACTGCACGGTCGCTGTATTTGAATACATAAACGGACGTTTCCGATTACATAGCTGGATAAACTCAAAATAACAAAAATCGACGGCAAGAGCAAACCGCTCTTGCCGTCGTTGTTTTAAAAGCTTACACCCACCATTGCTCGCGTGGTTGTTCGCGAATGATGATTTCGTTGAGGAAGGACACCGCTTTTTCAAGACCTTCCTTCACCGACATCAGCAGATCCTCGTGCTCAATGCTCACCGAACCGTCGTAGCCGATAAGACGCAGCGTGGAGATGATATCACGCCACACTTCGTCGCCCGTGCCGTAACCAATGGTGCGGAATTGCCAGCTCTTGTCGGCAGGGTCCGCAGCCGCATTCAGCACGCCGTTCTTGGCAACGTTGGCAGCATACAGCTTGGTATCCTTCGCGTGGAAATGATACACAGCCCCCTTCAGCTCGCGCAGCGCCATACACGGGTCCATTCCCTGCCAAATGAGATGGCTGGGGTCAAAGTTGGCGCCAATAATCGGGCCGATCGCTTCGCGCAGGCGCAGCAGCGTAGCAGGGTTATACACGCAAAAGCCGGGATGCAGCTCCAGTGCAATGCGTTCTACACCGTATTGTTTGGCAAACTCCACCGCTTTTTTCCAGTACGGGATCATCACGTCATTCCACTGATAATCCAACACCTCCATAGCGCCACCCGGCAACACCCAGTTAATATGCTTGGATTCGGGCGAATCACCGGGGCAGCCCGAAAACGTAACAATCGTTTTCACACCCAGCTTCTGCGCCAAACGGCAGGTCTGTTCAAAGGCGCGGTGATCGGCCTCGGCAATCGTTTTATCGGGATGAATAGGATTACCGTGGCAAGACAAGGCGCTGATCGTCAGCTCGTTTCTGGCCAGTGAATCTTTCAGCGCTTCCAAGGCCGCTTCGTCGTCGAGCAAGATCTCGGGGTTGCAGTGACACGGATTCGTCCAACCGCCCGTGCCGAGCTCTACCGCTTCCACGCCCAAGCTATGCAGATAAGCAAACGCTTCATCGGCGCTCATTTCGTTTAACAGTACCGTTAATACACCCAGCTTCATTACGGTTCCTCCCACGTTATTACTTGATTTTTTTCTGCCGATTCAAACACGGTTTCCATCAATTTCATCACCCGTTTAAGTTCGGCGTGCTTTACGATCAATTCCGCACGGCCTTCGGCAACGTCGCGCACGTTACGGTAGAACTCGTGAACGTCGCCCTCCACCTCGGGCAATGGGTATTCACGAATGGTTTCTTTGGTACGCGGCGCCATCGTCTTGGTGAGCCCTGCAGCGGTAACCACGGGAACGGCATCGCGTTTTTCCCAATCCGAAACCATCACCACTTTACCGTTCAGCTGCCAATCCTCCACCACGGCACTACCGTTTTCACCCAGCACGTACCAACGCGGCAACGAAATGAAATTGCTGGTTCCCACTTCCACGTGAACACGCAATCCGTCATCGAAGCGAAGCAGGATCTTAAAGCCGTCTTCACATTCTTCGTTGGTCACGTTATCAAATTGAGCAAACACCGTTTCAAGCGTTCTCTCACCGGCCAGCAGCATAACCTGATCGAGCATATGAACGCCCCAATCCAGCACCATACCGCCGCCGTGACACTTTTTGTTGCGCCAGTCCCCGGGAATCCCGCGAGAACCCTGCACGCGGGACTCCACCGTAAACACGGGGCCCAGCGTATTTTCATCCAACAAGCGTTTTACCACGCGGTAATCGTGGTCCCACCGCCGATTTTGGTGCACCGTAAAGAGGCGTCCGCACGCATTGGCGGTGTCGATCATCGTTTGCAATTCAGCGCTGTTCATCGCCACGGGCTTTTCACACACCACGTGCTTGCCTGCTCGCAAAGCGGCGCACGTCATCTCGCAGTGCAGGTCATTCGGGATCGCTATCGTCACCAGCTGCACGCGACTGTCTGCAAACAGTTCCTCAAGCGTATCATAGGCGTAAATTCCTTTTTCACGGGCCGCCTCACCGCGGGCAGGATTGATATCGTACACTCCGCACAGCGTGAATTCCTGCGGCATTTCGCGGATGCGTTCGGTATGCCATCCACCCATACCGCCGTAGCCGATCACAGCTACGCCCATTTTCTTGTTCACAGAGAGTCCCTCCCTTAGATCTCCGGAATCTCCACTTCGATCTCGCGACCGAGCGCCGCCGATTTCATCACGCCGTCAATAATAGCCTGATTATACAGAATTTGCGACGACGGCACGGGCGCCTCGCCACCTTCACGAACGGCATCAAGGAAGGATACCAGCTTATCGTGGAAAATGCCCTCAGGCTTATTCTGCTGCAACGGGATCTCGTGCTGAACCTGCGTACCTGCCACATCCTTGTACAGCACCATCGGGCCGCCCACCGTGCCGTTCCAGCATTCGGTGGAGGGAATGCGCAAGCCGCCTTCGGTACCCATAATGATAGTATCACCGGGAGTATCCTTGTGCATCGCCCACGCAATACGGAAATCGAGGATCACGTCACCCTCCAAGCGGATAAATGCAGCAGCAAAATCGTCCACGTCAAAGCGAGCAGCATCTTCCCCGTTATATTTCGGGTTGGTGCCAAAGAAGGCAGACTTATATCCGCTCACCGTCAGCGGCTTCGGATAACCGATGGCATTGAGCACCATATCCAGCGAATAGCAGCCAATATCACCCAAAGCGCCGATACCCGCCGTCTTCTGCTCGATAAACGTGCTGTTCGGAATACCGCGACGGCGGCCGCCGCCCGTTTGAATATAATACACCCGGCCGAGCTCGCCCGATTCCACGATCTTCTTGATCATCTTCATATTGGCATCCATACGCGGCTGGAACCCGAGCGACAAGATCTTTCCGCTTGCCTTTTCGGCACGCATCACTTCCACCGCTTCGTCCAGCGTCACGGTAAACGGCTTCTCCAGCAACACGTGTACACCGTGGTTGAGCGCTTCAATCGCGCATTCCGCGTGCGTTGCGTTGTAGGTGCAGATATACACCGCATCCAGTTCTTCGTTGTCCAGCATAGATTTGTGATCGGGGTAAAAGCGCACACCCTCAAAACCGAATTGTTTCATAAACTTTTCAGCTTTACCGGGGATAAGATCTGCCGCCGCGACAAACTTTGCACCCTTCAGCGTTTGCATTACCCGTGCATAGGACTCCGCGATCCAACCGGTACCGATAAGACCGATCTTGAGTTCCTCCTGCGGCTCCTCAACTTCGATCTCCACCGTAGGCGTAAACTGATTCAAAACAGCATCTGACATAAATAATACCTCCCGATTTTTATTTTCTAATTGTATTTTACAAAAAGCTGTGCTAAAATGCTAGGTAGTTTCACAAAAAAATGTGGACAAATATTGCTGTCGCAGGTGAGCGGTTATGATCTTATACGAAAACAAACGGGATAGCTTTTACGCCGAACGTCGGCGAACGTTTACAACCAATCCGCATTTGCATCATCACATTGAGCTTCTGTATATTTCGCAGGGGCAAACGCGCGTGACGATCAACGAGGAAGAATTTTTAGCCGGCGAGGGGGACGTTGTTTTCGTCTTTCCCAACCAAATTCACGCGTTCGAAGATCTCACACCCATTCGTGGGCATATCATCATCGCCTCACCCGACGATTTCCCCGAATTCGTGAATCTGTTTAAAACCAACCTGCCCGTAAATCCCGTGTATCACCCCACTTCTAAAGAGATCCACAATCTGTTCCGCAACATTTCGAGCCACGCGCAAAAGCGTCCCTTGTATTTTCGCGAGATCGTGCGCGGCTATTCCTTGGCGCTTATCAGTCAGCTGCTCCCCGATCTGGAGCTTCACGTGCAAAACACGCTGAATCTGTCGTTGGCACAACAGGTTCTGCTCTATTGCGATGAGCATTACACCGAGTCGCTCAGTCTGGATCTGCTGTCGCGTAAATTCGGCGTCAGCCGCTTTTATATCTCTCACATTTTCAGCGATAAGATCAAGATCAATTTTAACAGCTATATTCATATGCTGCGCGTTCAAACCGCCAAGCAATTGCTTCGCCACAGCAATCGTTCTGTCACGGAAATCGCCTATGCGGTGGGATATAATAATATCCGTTCCTTCAACCGTCACTTCTTCGCCGCTATGGGCGCCACACCGTCAGACTACCGTCACGAAAAAACCGAATAATTTTTTGTAATTTTCCGTATTTTGGCTTGACAAACCCCAAAAAATGGGTATAATAATACAAGTCACGATATTGCGGAATTGTGTAAAGGTAGCACGAGAGTCTCTGAATCTCTTTGTCTAGGTTCGATTCCTAGTTCCGCAGCCAAAAAATCCAAGCCAATCGGCTTGGATTTTTTTATTTTTCCGGCACGCTTAAATGATGTTACATTTCATACAATTTAGTCACTAAAGATTTGAAATTTTCTCAAGACTGTGCTATAATCGCTTTGTAAGACTTTTAAAGGGGAAATCATTATGGAACTAAAAAACAAAACCATCTTATTTTTAGGATCATCCGTTACTCGTGGGAGCGCTGCGCAAGATACGTCGTTTGTGGATATTATTCGCGACACCTGCGAAAGCAACTGCATTAAGGAGGCTGTTTCCGGCACCACACTGGCCGACATTGACGAGCGTTCCTACGTTTCCCGCCTTAAAAAAGTAGATGCGGCGTTACCTGTCGATTTGTTTGTGTGCCAACTTTCCACCAACGATGCCGCACAAAAAATCAATCTTTCCCAAACCGAAGCCGCCATTCGTTTTATTTTGGATTATGTAAAAGATACCTACCACTGCCCCATCGTGTTCTACACGGGTACGTATTTTGAAAGCAAGGAATACGCACAAATGGTCGAACTTCTGCTCGCGTTAAAAGCCGAATACGAGTTTGAAATCTTAAACTTTTTCAACGATAAGGAAATGGCGGAAATCGACGAAGAAACATACAAAAAATATATGCGCGATCCCGTTCACCCCACCTTGCTTGGATACCAAGAATGGTGGACGCCTAAATTTATCGAATTCTTCAAACAACTCCCGTAATAAAAAGCTCCAAGCCGATTGGCTTGGAGCTTTTGTTATTCTTGTACTGAAGTAGTTGTCGGCTCCAGCTGTGCCTGCTTAAAGGCTTCCACAAACGCCGCCTGCTTGCTTTGGCAATCGGCGTTCACAGCGGCGATCCCCTCGCCCACCAGCGCCATCGTACGGTCGTACGACCGCTTGGCGTATAGCATATCCTTCTCTGCCACGCCGAACTTGCTTTGCCATTCGTTTTCACAGGATTTATCCAACGGAATAACGGTGTATCGGCGGCCGTTACCGCTGCCCGTCATATAACACCACGTAGGCAACACGTCCACTCCCGTGAGCATCACCGTGCCATCCTCGTACTTGGAAAACGTATACTCAAACAGCAAGCCGTCTTCGGTGTGGCCGTTATCGTTGCAATCGTAGTGATGCTCGCCGTAATGCGCATCGTCATAACGGCTCTTCACATCACGGTATTGGCATTTGCCGCCAAGCTGCCAGTCGTTTCTCGACGAAGTCTTGGAGCTGCCGCCGTACATAGATTCAATCGTTTGGTTGGACAGAATGTTGCCCATAGAATACAGGCACACCGTTTTATTGCCGTTATCTGCCGTAATGAGCTCCACGGGCTGAATCTTGTGCGGATGCCCTCCCACAATTACGTCTACGCCCAGCTCGCAAAGCTTGTTTGCCATCGCTTGCTGTGAAGCGTTGGGCTTGGTTTCGTATTCGTTACCCCAGTGCAAATATACGATGATCGCTTCGGCACCGTCGGCCTTCATTGCATTCATTTGCTGTTGAATATCGCTGTAAAACGCCGTTAAATTCTTGGTAGAAAAATAATTCACCATACCCGTTGAAGACGTTTGGGAACCGTAGGTATAGTTTATCATCCCCAGTTTAATGCCGTTTACATCCTTCACGATATACCGTTTATCAGCACTCGAGGCACGCAAGCCAATGTAATCCATCTGCTTTTGCACGTAGGTGTTCGCCGTGAGCGACAAGCTGCTGCCGTTGGTTACGTGGTTGTTGGCACACAACCCCAGCGTATAGCCCGTGTTCATCACGGTATCCACCAGCGACGTCGGCACACGAAAATACATTTCTGCTTGATAATAATCGCTCTCGTTCTTACCAATACCGAATTCCATATTGATCGCCGCATAATCCATAGCGGAAACGTACGGCTTCAGATGCTTAAACATCGGCTCGAAATCATACACACCGGAAGAAACTCGCGCCGCATTTAACACGGGACGATGAATCAAAATATCCCCCGAATTCCCCACGGTGGCGGTTGCCACAACCGTAGGCTCACGCGGTGGCGCGGTGGTCGTGGTGGTGGGCGCAACCAAGCCTCCCACCAAGTTTCCGATGGCTTGAATGGCGAGCATAGCTCCCACGACGATGATCGCAATAATAAGCGCAAAGAACAATAAGATCTACGCCAATTTAATACGCCGATTGCGGCGGCGGATACGTTCGTGCTTTCTGGGCGGCATA
>JAZQTE010000298.1:0-10513 GCA_045630505.1 Acutalibacteraceae bacterium
AAGCCATGGTCTTTGAATATGCATCTCTGCGCGGTTCTCTGGACGGTATGGATACCACCGTGATCACCGAGATCGCCGAGTTTTACCAAAAAGAAATGGGCTATCGCGTACCGCCGATGACACCGTTCGTAGGACGCAATTTCAACGTTACCCGTGCCGGCATTCACGCCGACGGTTTGTTGAAGGACGAAGAGATCTACAACATTTTCGACACGAAAAAGATTCTCGGCCGTTCTGCCTCGGTGATGGTGGGTAAAGCCTCGGGGTTAGCGGGTATCGCCTACTGGATCAACGAAAATTACCGTTTAGAAGGCAGCAACCGCGTGGATAAGCACAGCCCCGTGGTGCAAAAAATGAAGAAATGGATCGACAGCGAATACGAAGACGGCCGCCAAACGCCGTTGTGTAATGACGAGCTGGAAGATTTGGTAGCGCGTTTTTCTGACGGAGCAATACAGTAAAGGAGAAAATAGTATGAAAGAGCATAAAAGCGTATCCTTGGCCGATTGCGTGTTTGAACGGCTGGAAAAGGATATTTTGAGTGGGAAATACGCCTACGGCGAGGTGCTCACGGAAACCCGTCTTTCGGAAGAGCTGGGTGTCAGCCGCACCCCCGTGCGTGAGGCGATTCGCCGTTTGGAGCAAGAAAATATACTGCTGGTATCAGGGCGCAGCTTGGTGGTCCAAGGCATCACTCGCAGCGATATCGAAGATATTTTGAACATCCGCCTGCGCATCGAAGATCTGGCGGTGCGCGGCGCCGTTATCCATATGACCGATGAGCAAAAGAAGGAATTGATGGATGCCGTGGAATTGCAGGAATTCTACGTCGGCCGCAGCGATGCGTCACACATTCAAGAGCAGGATCATCAATTCCACGAGCTCATTTATAACGGCTGCGGCAGTATCGTGCTGCAAACCACCTTGATCCCCTTGCACCGCAAGGCGCAAAAATTCCGTCAGATGTCGGTAGAGCGCGCCACGCGCGCAGGGGAATCGGCAGCGGAGCACCGCGCCATCGCCGAAGCTATTATTGCAGGGGACGCCGACAAAGCGGCCGCATTGATGATCGAACATATCGGCAGAGCAAAACAAAGTATGCTCGGGGAGTAGGGTTTGCTATGGGCTTCAACATTACACAAAAAATCATTCGAGAGCATTTGGTAAGTGGTGTTATGCAAGCCGGCGAGGAGATCGGCTTGCGCATCGACCAAACACTCACGCAGGATGCCACGGGAACGATGGCGTATTTGGAATTTGAAAGCATGGGCGTTCCGCGTGTAAAAACCGAACGTAGCGTGGCCTACGTGGACCACAACACACTGCAATGCGGCTTTGAAAACGCTGACGATCACCGCTACATTCAATCAGTATGCCGCAAGCACGGCGTTTATTTTTCTCGCCCCGGCAACGGCATTTGCCACCAAGTTCATTTAGAGCGATTCGGTATCCCCGGAAAAACGCTCATCGGTTCAGACAGTCACACCCCCACGGGCGGCGGTTTGGGAATGCTGGCCATCGGCGCAGGCGGTATGGACGTGGCCGCCGCTATGGGCGGCGCCGCCTATTATATCACAATGCCCCGTGTATATAAGATCGAGCTTGTGGGGCAGCTGCCTCCGTTTGTTACCGCCAAAGATATTAGCTTGGAGCTGTTGCGGCGCTTAACCGTAAAAGGCGGTGTAGGCGCTGTGATGGAATGGGGCGGCGAAGGCATTAACACGCTGTCGGTGCCCGAACGCGCCACCATCACCAATATGGGGGCCGAGCTGGGTGCTACCACCTCGATCTTCCCGTCCGATGAGATCACCCGTGCGTTTTTAGCCGCACAAGGGCGTGAGTGTGATTACCGCCCTTTGCGTGCGGATGACGACGCTTGTTACGATCGCGTTATCACCATCGATCTGTCAACCCTCGAGCC
Source organism: Acutalibacteraceae bacterium (assembly GCA_045630505.1). Lineage (GTDB taxonomy): Bacteria > Bacillota > Clostridia > Oscillospirales > Acutalibacteraceae > RGIG3009. The sequence goes on from JAZQTE010000298.1 coordinate 1,922, forward strand.
ACTTATCGCGTGCCCCCACAGCCCCGATAACGTGGTAGAGGTTGCCTCGCTAAACAACGTGAAGGTGGATCAGGTGTGCATTGGCTCCTGCACCAACTCGTCGTTGCAGGACTTGCTCACCGTAGCAGCCTTGCTGAAAGGACGCCACGTGCATCCGTCGGTAAGCTTATCCGTTTCCCCCGGCTCCAAGCAGGTGCTCACTATGCTGGCCGAATGCGGCGCGCTGGCAGATATGCTGGCGACAGGCACACGCGTGCTGGAATGTGCGTGCGGGCCGTGTATCGGTATGGGAATGTCACCGAATTCGGGTGGGGTGAGCCTGCGCACGTTTAACCGCAACTTTGAAGGACGCAGCGGCACGGCAGATGCCAACGTATATCTCGTCAGCCCCGTCACGGCGGTGGCCGCCGCCGTGAACGGATACGTCACCGATCCGCGCACACTGGGTATGATGCCTGCCGTGGCGCTCCCCCCTTCCTTCACGGTGGACGACAGCGGCGTATTGCCGCCTGCCAATGAAGCAGAAGCTGCCGCCGTAGAGGTTTTGCGTGGGCCGAATATTAAGGAATTTCCCCAATGCCTGCCGCAACAAGACACGCTGACAGCAACGGCTTCTCTCAAGGTGGGCGATAACATCACCACCGACCACATTATGCCGGCCGGCGCCAAGATCCTCCCCTACCGCTCCAACATTCCGCATCTGTCGCAATATTGCTTTGCCGTGTGCGATCCCGATTTTTCTGCACGCGCTAAGGCGCTTGGGCAAAGCATCGTGATCGGCGGCAACAACTATGGGCAAGGCTCTTCTCGCGAACACGCCGCCTTGGTGCCTTTGTATCTCGGTGTACGGGCCGTGATCGCCAAAAGCTTTGCCCGCATCCACGCTGCCAATCTCATTAATGCCGGTATTCTCCCGCTCACGTTTGAAAGCCCTGCGGATTACGACCGTATTGAGCAAGGAGATGCTTTGTTCTTACAAGACATTCACAGCGGTATGGACAGCGGCACCGTGTGGCTCCAAAACCAAACGAAGGGTGAACGCATCCGATTGTGCGCTTCGTTTACCGAACGTCAAAAACAGATTCTGAAGGCCGGTGGCTTGCTGGCCAAACGGGAGAAATAAGCTATGCAAACGTATATTGACCAAGCGGTAGAGGAATTTCGCCGCTTGCTTACAGAACAAATTGAGCGTGAGAAGCGGCTTGCCGAAAATGCCACCGCTCCTCACATTGGCAAGGTGATCGGTATTTGCGACGGGGACGGCATCGGCCCCATCATCGTAAAGCAGGCCAAGCGCGTGCTGGAGCGGCTGCTGCAAGAGGATATTGCAAGCGGCCGTGTGGAGCTTCGCGACGTTAACGGCTTAACACTCGAAAACCGTTTAGCCGTTAACCAAGCCATTCCCGACGATACGTTGGCCGCTTTAAAGGCGTGCGACGTTATTTTAAAAGGCCCCACCACCACACCGCACGGCGGAACACTGGAAAGCGCCAACGTGGCTATGCGCCGTGAATTAGATCTTTACGCCAACGTGCGCCCCGTTACGGTGCCGAGCGCCGATATTGATTGGGTGTTCTACCGTGAAAACAGCGAGGGGGAATACGTACTCGGCAGCCGCGGCATTTCGATTCCCGACACACTTTCGATGGATTTTAAAGTGACCACCGAAACAGGGACACGGCGCATCGCCCGTGCAGCGTTCGAATACGCCAAAAATAACGGAAAGACCAAGGTTGCCATCGTCACCAAAGCCAATATTATGAAAAAGACCGACGGCGCGTTTTCCCGTATCTGCCACGAGGTAGCCGCGGAATATCCCGGTATTGCGGCCGAGGATTGGTATGTGGATATTATGGCAGCCAATCTGATAAACCCTTCTATTCGTCACACGTTTCAGGTGTTTGTTCTCCCGAATCTGTACGGCGATATTCTCACCGATGAAGCGGCGCAGCTGCAAGGCGGTGTCGGCACGGCGGGCAGCGCCAACGTGGGTGACCGCTACGCTATGTTTGAAGCCGTACACGGCTCCGCACCGCGTATGATGGAGCAGGGCTTCGGCGATTACGCCAACCCTGCCAGTATTCTAAAGGCGGTTGCGATGCTGCTTCGGCACATTGCCCGTCCCACCCTTGCCGCACGGCTGGAAGCCGCGCTGACTATTGCCGACCGTGACACCGTAATGACGGGTGATCCCGGCGGAAACACTTGCGTAGAATACACCGATATCGTATTACGGAATCTATAACAAACGAAGCCGGAGAGCGACGCTCTGCGGCTTCGTTGTTTAAAATTGTAAGGATACGAATTGGTCGGGGGCAAAGCCTGCCTTCTCGGCCTCGGCGCGCCATTTATCAAAATCCAGCCCCAACGTATCGGTGTTGTGACTGTCGCTCGACAGCACCACCTTGGCACCGCGTTCGGCCAAATACCGTTGCATGGCAAGGGCAGGATACGGCTCTTCACGCCCTGCACGCATCATACCGCCCAAATTGATCTCGAACGGGATGCCGTAGGTAAGCAGCTTATCTGCCGCCGCCTGCCACGCCGCCACGTAACGAGGATGTGCTTCATCGAACAGATCACCGTGATTGTATTTGGCACATAAATCAAAATGTCCGATGATCTGCGGTTTCGTCTTTTCCACCACGTCGCTCACCACGCGGAAATACTCTTCGGCAAAGGCATACCAATCGCCGCCGAACAGCTCGTCGATAATGCCGATCAAGTTGTTGCGGCGCGCATCTACGGGGGGATACTTGCCGTCTACCAGCAGATAGTGCACCGAACCGATCACAAAATCAAAGCCCTCGGTGGATTCCGCAGAATAATAATCCTGCTCCACACCGCAATACAGCTCGATCTGCCCTGCGTATTTTTCTTTCAACTGTGCCACCGTTTGCTGAAACGCCTTCGGCGCCTCCTTGGCGGCACAGTAGCTCTCATCGAAAAACGTGTAGGAATGCATCACCATTCCCAAACGGTCGATGCCGCGTTCGATCGCCGCCTTCACCATGGCTTCGGCATCGGCTTTACCGTCGCAAAACGTGGTATGCGTATGAAAATCCTGCACGATCATTTCGTCATTTTCTCCTGCTTGATCTTATGGTCGATCACGTGGCGCGAAGCAAGCTCGCGATGCACGTCCTCCAGCGAAATCCCCATTTGAATCATCAGCACCAACAGATGATACGTCAAATCGGCAATTTCATAAACGGTTTCGGCCTTATCGTCCGCTTTGCCCGCAATGATAACCTCGGTGCTTTCCTCGCCCACCTTTTTAAGGATCTTATCCAAGCCCTTTTCAAACAGATAGGTGGTGTAGGAGCCTTCCTTCTTTTCGGTCTTGCGGCCTTCGATCAGCTTCATCAGCGCTTGCAGAGAGAATTCCGAAAGCTCCTCGCTTTCCCACACGGGCTGCTCAAAGCAGGATACCGTGCCCTTGTGGCAAGCAGGACCGTCGGGCTCTACCACCACTACCAGCGCATCACCGTCGCAATCGGCGGTGATAGAAACGATATGCTGATAGTTACCGCTGGTTTCGCCCTTGAGCCACAGTTCTTGGCGGGAACGGCTATAGAAGCACGTGAGCCCCTTCTCCATCGAAATTTTCAGGCTTTCACGGTTCATATACGCCAGTGTAAGCACCTGCTTCGTGATGGAATCCACCACGATAGCGGGAATCAAGCCTTTTTCATCAAACTTTAACGTTTCGATATCAAACATCGGTATTACTCCTCTCTAACCTCACGGGAATATTTTCCGCCTTCAGCAGCGTTTTTAAATCCCGAATACGCACTTCGCCAAAATGGAAAATGGATGCCGCCAGCCCTGCATCCACACGGGGCAACGCTTTAAACAGCTTCACAAAATCTTCGGCACAGCCGGCACCGCCCGAGGCGATCACGGGAACCGAAACGGCGTCACACACCGCCGAAAGCATTTCCAAATCAAAGCCGCCGCGCACACCGTCGGTATCAATGGAATTGACAACGATCTCGCCTGCACCGTCGGCCACACAACGCTTGATCCAGCCAATGGCCTCCATACCCGTATCATCACGGCCGCCGCGCGCAAACACACGAAACTCACCGTTCACTCGTTTTACGTCTACCGAAAGCACCACGCATTGGTCGCCATACCGTTTGGCGGCTTCACGCACCAACGAGGGATCGCGAATGGCGCCCGAATTGACACTCACCTTATCGGCGCCGCATTTGAGCACACGGTCAAAATCGTCCACTGTATTAATGCCGCCACCCACCGTGAGCGGAATGAACACCGTGCGCGCCGTTTCGCACAAAATATCCGTGAACAGGCGCCGTCCCTCCGCCGAGGCGGTAATATCGTAAAATACCAGCTCGTCGGCACCGTGGCGGCTGTAATATTTCGCCAGCTCCACGGGTGAGGATACATCGTTTAAGCCTTGGAACTGCACACCTTTTACCACGCGGCCGTCTTTCACGTCCAAGCAAGGGATAATACGTTTCGTTATCATCGTGCCACCTCAATTGCTTCCTGCAGCGATACGGCACCCGTGTAATACGCTTTCCCCACAATAGCGCCGTACAGCCCCATGGCGGAAAGACGTTTCACGTCGTCGATCGACGAAACGCCGCCCGATGCCACGATATTCATAGAAAACCGTTCGGACAGCTCGCGATACAGTGCCAAATTCGTACCCTGCATAGCGCCGTCGCGCGAGATGTCGGTACAAATAAGCGTCTTCACGCCAATCTTTTGCATTCTATCACAAAACGCAAACGCTTCCAAGGAGGATTTTTCCGTCCAGCCCTTCACCGCTACGTAGCCATCGCGGATATCCACGCCCACGGCAATTTTATCGCCGTGCCGCGCCACCGCTCCTTCCACAAAGCCTTCTTGCGTTACCGCCGCCGTGCCCAGAATAACACGGTCGATACCGGCTTCCAAATAGCGATCGATCACGTCGTGGCTGCGCACGCCGCCGCCGATCTCGCAAAACAATCCGCACGTTTCTTTAATGGCGCGCACGGTTTCAAAGTTCGGAGTTTCGCCGCTTTTGGCGCCCTCCAGATCCACCAAGTGAACGTGCGTGGCACCTGCTGCCGCAAAATCACGGCAAACCTCGGTGGGGTTTTCGCTGTACACCGTCATTTGTGCGTAATCGCCTTTAAACAAACGCACCGCTTTGCCTTCATATAAATCAATGGCAGGGAAAATCAGCATATCTTATCCCACCTCACAAAACGCTTTCAAAATATTCAGCCCCACCGTACCGCTTTTTTCGGGGTGAAACTGGCAGCCAAACACATTGCCGCGCGCTACGGCCGCCGTGAGCGGCGCCCCGTATTCCGACGTGGCGATCACGTAATCGTCACACCCTGCCGCGTGGTAGGAATGCACGAAATACACGAAATCACCGTCGTTCAAATAGCGGAATAACGGGCTTTTTTCACCTTTAAAATCCAAAGCGTTCCACCCAATATGGGGGATTTTAAAATCGGCAGGGATCACTTCTTCAATAGAACGGATCTCACCGGGGATCAGTCCCAGCCCTGCGTGGCAACCATATTCCAAGCCACGGTCGAACAGCAATTGCATACCAAGGCAAATGCCAAGCAGCGGCTTACCCTGCTTTGCTTGCTCAACCACCACGGTATCCAGCCCGCTTTGACGCAGCTTTTCGGCAGCGTCACCAAACGCACCTACACCGGGGAGTAAAATGCGATCGCTGCTTCTGAGCACCTCGGGATCGGCAGTAACCACCGCCTCGGCACCGATGGCAGCAAACGAGCTTTTCAGCGAGAACAGATTCCCCACACCGTAATCCACAATGGCGATCATTGGAGAACCCCTTTCGTAGACGGAATTTCACCGCCAAGCGACGGATCGATACTCACAGCCTTACACAGGCTGCGAGCTACCGATTTAAAGATACCTTCCAAAATGTGGTGCGAATTGCTGCCTGCCAGCTGCTTTACGTGCAGCGTGCACGCCGCATTACGCACGAACGCCAGCCAAAATTCTTCGCCAAGCTCGGTATCAAACGTGCCCACCTTGGCCGACGGAATTGCCGTATCGTATACCAAGCAGCCGCGTCCCGACAGATCGACAGCCGACAGAATGAGCGCTTCGTCCATCGGCAGCAGCATATCGCCGTAGCGAACGATGCCGGCCTTGTTACCCAGTGCCTCGGCGAACGCCATTCCCAAGCAGATGCCGATATCCTCCACCGTGTGGTGATCGTCCACCTGAATATCGCCACAGCAGGTAACGGTTAAATCAAAACGGCCGTGCTTGGCAAACAACGTGAGCATATGATCCAAAAAACCGCAGCCCGTATCCACAACGGATTTACCCGTGCCGTCCAACACAAGCTCCAATTGAATATCTGTTTCTGCCGTTTTGCGGTTGATGATTGCTTTACGCATTCGAGCATTCCTCCAGTATCTCGCGCACCGTTTGCACGAAAATTGTCATTTCTTCGGCACTGCCGACCGTAATGCGAACGTAATCCGCAATACGCTGAGTGTTAAAATGCCGCACCAAGATGCCGCGCTCCTTCAGTGCCGCATACAGCTCGGCACCGCCAATATCGGCGTGCTTCGCAAACAGGAAATTGGTACGGGATTCGGTAAGCTCAAAGCCCATCGCCTTCAGCTCGGCTTTGGTCTTCTCACGCGTATCCGTTACCGCGGCGCAGTTTTTCCGCGTATACGCTTCGTCTGCGAGTACCCCCAGCCCTGCCGCCATCGTCATACGGTTGATATTGTAGGGATTGGTGGAATATTTTACGGTGTTAAGATCCTGCATCAGTGCAGCGCATCCCACGCCAAAGCCCAACCGTGCGCCTGCCATGGAACGCGATTTGGAGAACGTTTGCGTTACCAACAGATTATCGTACTTGCGAATCAGCGGCACGCAGCTTTCGGCACCGAAATCCACATACGCCTCGTCAATAACCACCACCGTATCGGGATTGGCTTTCAAAATTTCTTCCACCTGCGCCACTGAAAGTGTCAGCCCCGTGGGTGCGTTCGGATTGGCAATAAAGATCGTACCGCCTGCCGCATAGTAATCCGCAGGATCTACGGACAGATCCTCCTTCAGCGGAATCTTGCGGTACGGCACGCCGTTAAGCTCGGCAAACACCTGATAAAAGCCGTAGCTGATATCGGGGAACACCGCCGGATGCGCCTCGTCGCAGAACGCCATAAACGCAAAATTGAGAATTTCATCAGAGCCGTTGGTAAGCAGCACCTCATCGGGTGAAACGCCGCACAAAGCGGCCACGGCCTTGTTTAATTCACCGCACGTCGGATCGGGATACAGTTGCAGCAGCTTCGCTGCTTCGGCTGCTGCCGCCACCGCTTTTTCAGACGGCGGAAACGGTGATTCATTGGTATTCAGTTTAATATATTTCCGTCCCGTGGGCTGCTCACCGGGGGTGTACGGCACCAAGGAGCGGTATTTGTTGCTAAAAAAACGGCTCATCGTTTCTCCTCCAACCGAATACGGGCGCTGCGGGCGTGTGCCGTGAGGCCTTCGCGGTCGGCAAAATACGCCACCTTTTCCGCAACCCGTGTAAGAGCATCGGCGGTGTAATAGGTATATTGCGTTTTCTTCACAAAATCGTCCACCGAAAGCGGGCTGGAGAACCGCGCCGTGCCGCTGGTGGGCAACGTGTGGTTCGGACCTGCAAAATAGTCACCCAGCGCTTCGGGACAATAGTTCCCCATAAATACCGAGCCTGCGTGACGCACGCGATCCAGCCATGCGAACGGATCAGCCACGCACAGTTCTAAATGCTCGGGGGCAATGGCGTTGGAAATATCCATGGCTTCATCCAACGTTTCGGCCACGATGATCTTGCCGTTTGCGTCAATCGACTCACGCGCAATATCGTAGCGTGCCAGCAGCGGCAATTGCTTTTCGATTTCGGCCTGCACCGCCAAGGCAAGGGACTCACTATCCGTCACGAGCACCGCGCTTGCCAAGCGATCGTGTTCCGCTTGGGAAAGCAGGTCGGCCGCCACGAACGATGCCTTGGCACTGTTGTCAGCCACGATCAAAATTTCGCTGGGGCCTGCGATCATATCGATAGCCACCGTACCGTACACCTGTTTTTTAGCCTCGGCCACAAACGCATTACCGGGGCCGACGATCTTATCCACCCTCGGAATACTTTCGGTACCGTAGGCGAGCGCTGCAATAGCCTGCGAGCCGCCCACCTTGTAGATCTCATCCACGCCTGCCACCGAGGCCGCTGCCAAAATCACGGGGTTAATATTACCGTTTTTATCAGGGGGCGTTACCATTACCACTTGACGGCAGCCTGCAATACGTGCAGGAATAGCATCCATCAAAACGGTCGAAGGATATGCCGCAGTTCCGCCGGGAACGTAAAGACCTGCACGATCAACGGGAATAACTTTTTGGCCAACAACGATACCGTCTTCGTCATTTATAATAAAGCTTGTACGCTTTTGCTGCGAGTGAAACTTTGTTATATTTTTTGCCGCCTGCGATAAAATATCCAAAAACTCTTTATCAACAAGACTAACCGCCTCGTCAATTTCTTGCTTTGTTACTTCAAAGGACTCAAGATCCGCC
>JAZQTE010000299.1:0-6762 GCA_045630505.1 Acutalibacteraceae bacterium
CGCCACGGTATCACTCGACCGTTCGCGGCCGAAATAGTCGTTAAAGCCAAACCGCCGCATCACGCTTCACCGCAGCCCTCGCCGTGCTTTTCGTTCAGCCACGCTTGCGCTTGCAGCACGCCCTCGGCCGTAGCCTCAAACTCCTGCGTCACCGTTTCAAACGTGCGGTCGCTCCCCCACGGGAATTGCCAGCCGTATTCGGCAACGAACACCTCCGGCCCCTGCTTCTTATCCGTCTTCATAAACGTTTTAAACAAAAACACGGTTTTGCAAAGAACGCCGCGCTGCGGATCGGTATCCGCCGTGCCGCTGTATACGTTGGCAACGTAATTGTCGCCAACCTTCTGCACGTACCACGTAAATTTCGGTAATTCGATCATTGTCACTCACTCCTCATTTTTTTGAAAGCGTGCCTTTACGTAAGGGAGCACCGCTGCGGCGGCACACAGCACCAGCATCGCCGCCAGCACCAGCACGTAGCGATAGATGCCGAGACGGTCGGTATACCCTAAATCGTAACGCAGCACCACGCCGTACGTCACCGCCGTATCATCGGGAAACACACGCTTATAGGCAAGATAACGGTATAGGTTGTTCAGAAGAAACACGACCACCGTATACCCCACCGAAAAAGCAGAACCCACCAAAAGCTTGCTCCGCCAAGTACGCAGCCTATGGACAAGTGCGTGATAATCCAACGCCAAAAGTAAGCCGCCCACAGCGTAAGCAAACCGTTCGTAATACGGAAAGCCCCACGGCGTAAATTCACGGGTGTAATGGACAAACCCCACGTAGATGAAGAATATCACCAGCGCTGCGTAGTCCAAGCGAAGCAACCGTATTTTTTTCACAGATTTCATCGTTCATACCTCCCGTCACATCCCATTATATACCAACCCTTCAAAAAAGGAAAGGGCTGTTATTGTATCATACCAAACAATAAATTTCAACGCCGTACGACAAACTTTTTAAAAATTTTCCGTTACCCCAATAGGCAAAGAAAACCCTTCGCTACCGCTGCACGGTATATTCCCGTACCAAGTGATCGTGTATCAAATACGACAGCTGTTCCTCGTCTATGTCTTCACCCTCCAAACGCGACATAAAACGGTACACGCTATCCTTGTCGCAATCGACGTCTTCACAATTTAGTACATCGCCATTTGAAAACTTCAATTGAACGTCATATCCAAATTTTCCCCTATTTTCAAGGGTTTTCAACACTTTAGCCATAGCAGCTCCTCGCAAAAAATGTGACTCTGACACACATTTTACGAGAACAATATATCAAAATGTCACTCCGTTGTCAATCCCTATCCACAAAAACCTCCCGCCCGTGTTTATGCAAACACGGCCGGCTTCGTTATTTCTTTTTAATTTCATAACCGAGAGAAACGATCAGCTTCAGCGTTTCCATCGCCGTCACACGGTCGTACTCCTTTTCGGTTTCCGTCAGCTTGTCGTAAGGGACGAGGCACGGCGTGGTCTTTTTTTCATCGTCACGCACGGGACCGTATTTCCAACCGTTTTTCAGGCGTCCCACCGCCCAATTTTCGTGTACGTTTTCGGCTATCAGTTCGGTAAGCTCCAACAGCTCCTCGGGCAGCGCCACCTTTGAGGTATCCTTCGGTTTCGGTAAATACACGGTTCTCCCTCATTCCTTCACAACAGCGGCAGCCTCGTCGCCGCTCAAATAGTTTTTGGCAATCAGCTTTTTCACCAAACGATCGATCGCCGCACGGTTTTCACGCAACACGGCAAGGGCGCGCTGCAGCTGTTCGTTCAAGATCGCGTTCACCTTTTCGCGCACCTCGCGGCTCATACCCTCTTGCGAATCCACAGCCAAGCCAAACTCGCTGTCCATACCCAGCTCTACCACCATCCAGCGTGCCAGCTCCGTAGCGTGCTTCAAATCGGCAGAGGCCGACGTTGTGATCCCGTCCTCACCGTAATACAGCATCTCGGCCGCGCGGCCACCCAGCGCCGCCTCGATCTTATCCAGCAGATCACGACGGCTGTACATTCCTTTATTCTCGCTGCCGGACTGCACGTAGCCGCCCATGTTGCCGCGGCTGATCACCGTGATATGCGAGGGAATATCGCCGTTGAGAATACTCACCAGCGCGTGCCCCGCTTCGTGGCGTGCCACACGCTCCAGCGTTTTGTCGTCCCACAGCTTTCGCTCGCCGCCGCGGAAGGCTTCAAACGCTTCCTCCAGCACCGTATCCGTCACCTGCATGGTTTTTTCGCGAATGGCCATACGCAGCGACAGCTCCAGCGCGGATTCGATCTCCGCCAAGCTCATTCCTGCCGCGCGCGCCGCCAAGTTGTTTACGAATTTCTTATCCACCACAAACAGCTTGTTCTTGGCAATTTCCTTTTTAAGATACTTAAGGCGTTCCTCACGGCCGGGCAGATCGATGCAAATGCGACGGTCGAAACGCCGCAGCAGCGCAGGATCCAAGCTCTTGCTCGTGCCGGGGCGCACCTCAAAGTTGGTGGCCGCCAGCACGAATACGGGCTTCGAGGTGTCGGTCTTAAAGCCGTCCATTTCGGTTAAGAATGCCGTAAGCGTTTCCTCACCGCTGCGCACGCCGAGCCGTTCCTTGCCAATGGCGTCGATCTCGTCAATAAACAACACCGCAGGAGCGTATTTGCGCGCCATACGGAACAGCGAATGCACTCTTTCGGAGCCTTCTCCCACCGAAGGCGTTAAGAATTGGTTGCCCTCGGCAGAAATGAACGTTACGTTGGTTTCGCCTGCCATAGCCTTTGCCAGCATCGTCTTACCCGTACCGGGCGGGCCGTACAGCAGCACGCCGCGCGGCGGTCGCACACCCGTCCCCACGAACTTTTTGGGGTTGCGCAGATATTCGGCAAAATATTCCAGCTCTCGCTTGGCATCCTCGGCACCGATGACATCGCTCCAACGCACCGTGGGACGCGAACGCCCGTTCAGCACCGAATCGGCATCCTCGGCATCCACCGCCGTGGAAAGCTTGAAATCAAACAAACAGATCTCGGCCTCCGTGCCGTCCTCGTTGAGCCGCTGTGCCGTTTCAAAGGAAATAAGCTTGTTGGCAGAAGCCAGCTCGCGCATACTGTTTTGCCAATGCAAGCAGCGGCACACCTCGCCGATACGCTCCTTGAGCGTGGCGTCCACCGTGAGAATGCGCCCCATACCAAAGCGTGCAAACGACCGCTTTTCCTCGCTGCTCATCGGCTCGTTTTCGGGTTGCAGCAGACACACGGGCAAATCGGGATATTTCTCCTTCACCACCTGCAGCAAACGGCGCGCCTCGGAATCCACGTCTTGCGCGTCCAGCCATCGGCCGCCGTCCTTTTTGCCGTAGGCCGTTTCCACAAACAGCACCTGCACGTCCTTCTCACGGATCATCGCTTCGGCCTGCTCCGCCGTTTCGGCGCAGAGCATCTTCATTGCCGCCGTACACGCCTTCGCCACGTTGGGAGAAGCCAGCACCAAGGCCTTCATCTGCACCTTCGGCGCAAAGAAGGTTGACACCTCCTCGGCACTCGGGTCTACCGTGAAGCGCACCGTTTTAATGGCGTCCACCGAAAAGCCTTCCTCGGCATCCACCAAACGGTACAGCTCGTACATTTCGCCGTTAAACAGCCCCTTGGCGCGGTTGCTCACAGTACGGGCATCGGCTTCGCCGCCCTCGGAAAACATCAGCGCAGGATACAGCCGCTCGTCGATCTCAAACGAAACGTTCAAGGCCTGCTTGCTCTGTTCCATCTGCTCCAGCACGTTTTTCTTGGCTACCGCGTGCAGCGTTTCGGCCGACATACGGTTAAACATCACCACGTTGCCTGCCGCAAACCGCGAGCAGATCGCCTCGGGGAAGAACGGCCGTTTAGTGAGCGGATCAACGTCTTTTTTCAGTGCGTTCAAAATCACCTTGCGCGATACGGCGGAAAAATCGCCGCTTTCCGCTTCGTTATAAAGCTGCCGTCCTGCATTGGTGGTGAAGATCATGATCACGTTTTTCAGCGACAGCTCTTCGTCGGTGTAATTATCACGAATGCGCCCTGCATCCAGCATCTGCAAGAACAGATGAATAATGGTCAAATGCGCTTTTTCAATTTCGTCAAACAGCACGATACAGCTGGGGTTCGCTTCGATAAACGAGGTGAAGTTACCCTTCTTGCCGTTGCGATACACCTTGTCGCTGCCGCAAAACTCCAACGCCGCTTCCTTGTCGCAATATTCACTCATATCGAAGCGCATAAACGGGCGCCCCAGCACGGTCTTTGCCGATTCGGCAAGCAGCGTCTTACCCACACCGGGAGGGCCTGCAAACAAGAAGGTGCAGGGCTTAACCGTTTCCTCGCCCATCACCTTTTTCATTTCAAATTTAAACAACCCCGAGGCAAACACGTCCAGCGCCGCATCCTGCCCAAACACGGTTTCGGAAAGCTGCCGATGCACGTCCCTCACGAACGCCGTCAGCTTGGCAGTACGCTCCATCGGCGACAGATTAGCATCGGGATCCTCCTCGACCACGGGAATCTCCTCGTCGACCTCGTCCACGACCACCTCACGCTGTTCCTCTTTCTCGTCGGGACGAAGCACCTTCCCATCGGAACGCACGCCTTTAAAATACGGCTTTAGGCCTTCGCTCGGCTCGTTCGACATACATTCAAGCAATATGCGCACGGTGATCTCGTCACGGCCACGGCGAAGACACGCCTCCTCGGCCAGATGGCGATACCGCATCATAATATGCTCATCCAAAAACGGTACGACGTGCTGCGCGTCAATAAACGCCGTCAGTTCTCTGCGCATCACTTCACGGTCAATGCGCATACGCCGCAGCCATACCTCCACCATCATTTTTTCGGAGCCTTCGAAAAACGTTACTTTTCCGTCCACCCAATCCAGTGCCGCCAAAAAGACCTGCTCGGCCGATACCTGACGGCGGATGTTCTTTCCGATCGTTACGGCGTATTTCAATAATGCTTGCAGGTTTTCGCTATATTGGATCTCTGCCATCACTGATCACTCCTTACGCGTTTTGCCACCAGCTGCGAATTTTTCTCTGCCATTCCTCGTTTGAAAGATGGCGTACCCTGTTCACAAGCAAAATATCCAACGAATCCGTGCGGTCTCTAAACTCGTCTACCACGTCGTTGTTTGCGGTTTCCAGCATCGTTGATACCAGCACCTTTTTCGCATACTTGGTACCGAACCGCTGCGCCACCGCGTTTAGCTTGTAAACCTCGTCCTTTTCAATAAACCCGTTCTTGCAGGAAACGAACACGGGAATAATGCCGTGCATCAGCAACACGTCGATCTCGTTTTCTGTCGTTCCCTCGTGGCCGTCCCAATCGATCACCACGCCGTTGAGCACGTCGTTATACGAGGCCTCACCGTCATCCTCACGGCACATCAGGGCTTCGGCGTACACCTTCATTTCCAGTGCACGGCCTTCCATTGTGAGCATTTTTTTAATATTCTCGTCACGGTACGTTACCGAAACCGTGTGCCAGTTGTTGCTGTAGGAAAGAATAAACCCCTGCAAATACAGCGTTTGCAAAATATTGTGATCCCACAAATACGAAGCCGCCGTTCCCTGCACCGCCGTAAGCGGAGCCGTGGTCGTCAGCGAATCCTCGCCCTCGTTGCAGCAGCCGGCCAACGCCTTCAGCGTACCGATCTGACGGTTCCAATCCTTGGTGTTTTGGCGGCAAACGTCCCAAATGCGGCGAATATCCTCAATAAACGCCTCCGTCATATTCCATTGCGGTGTATAGTTCTTGCGCGTGGTATCAAACACCACCTCGCCGCCGTAAAGCTCCACGTTTTCCGTCACCGACAACGACGGCTCGGTGCCGTGCGCCATAATGGTGATCCCATCGCCGTCGCAGTCCTCCACACGGTTGGTATACAGATTCAGCCGTTGGAACTGTACGTTACGGTGTGCGCACCGCTCCTTCACGATACCCACAGCCACCAGCGCCAGATCCTCGCCGCCCGTAAGATCGATCACACAATCGTCATACGTTTCCACCACCTGCGTGAGCAGATCCACAATAGACTCCAGCTTATTGCGATTCACGGTGCGCGCAACGAATTCCACGCCGTCATAGCCGCGCCCTGCCAGCAGGTGTTTATACCGCTCCACGTGCTTCGCCACCTCGTCGCGGTCGTGCCCGATAAGCACGACTCGCTCAGGCACCTGCACCAAGCAGGCACACACGTTTTCTACGGTCGTTTTATCAAAAAATTCCACGTACGTCATCGTGTTTTCACCGTCCTATTTCGTACAGTATATCATATCCGCCAACGGGCGGTCAAGAAAATGCAGCGCTTTTGTCACTCGTTAAGCAGGGCGTTCCAACGGCTGTCCAAATGCATCGGCCGCACGTCCTCGCCTGCCTCTTCGCGTGCCAGCTGCCGACGGTACGCCGCAGCTGCCTCGCTGTCGGGAGCCAGCGCCGCCACCTTTTCAAGCGGAACAGCCCCCTCCTCTTTATACACCCATATCTCGTCGTCGCTGAACATGATCGACCATTGCGGATCGGCCGCGTCTTCATCAAAGCCCATCAGCTCGTTGAGCATACCGATCGAAATAGCACAAAAGTCCTTTTTCTCCACTGCTTCCGTCAGTGTTAAATGGGGTGCCGTTTCCGCGATCAGGCCGTCGATCCGACGGCGCACGTACTGCGCCCCGTTTTTCTCCTTCGCACGCTGCCCCTCGGCGTATAACAGCTCCACAAGCGGATTTCGCCGCTTATCCT
>JAZQTE010000300.1:0-3352 GCA_045630505.1 Acutalibacteraceae bacterium
CCGCCACGACGACCACGGTAACTACGGTCGCGCCTACCACGACGACCGTACCCACCACAACTACGACGGTACTCACTACCAAGGCAACCACCACCAAAGCACCCGTACCGCGCACGGTGGATCTGATGAAAAACGTGAAAGCGGTGGCGGTGCAGGAAAAGGCGGCAGACGATGTGTTTGTCAAAGCGCAGTGGGATTTCGCACTGAAGCTGTTTAAGCAGGCGAACAAGCAAGACGATGATAACGTGTTGGTATCCCCGTTGTCGGCACAAATGGCACTCGCCATGTTGGCAAACGGTGCAAGTGGGAATACAAAAACGCAGATCGAAGCCGTACTGGGAATGAAATTGGACGATTACAACCGTTATGCGGCGACATATTTGAAAACGCTGACCAGCGGAGAGGCCTACAAATTGACGGTTGCGAATTCACTGTGGGTGAAACGCGGTTTGTCGGTGAAAAAGAATTTCTTACAAGCCAATGCGAATTACTACGGTGCCGACGTTTTCCAAGCGCCGTTTGATAAAAAGACGCTGCAGGATATGAACAGCTGGGTGAACGAGAAAACGGGTGGGCTCATTAAGGAGTTTGATGATGAGCTGGATTCCGCGTTGGAGCTGGTGGCGTTTAATACGGTGGCGTTTGATGCCGAGTGGCAGTATCCGTTTAAAGAAAGCGAAACGGCGCAGGGCGTGTTCATTACCACCGACGGCAAAAAGCAGACCGTGGATTTTATGACGAGTGAAACGGAAAATCGCTATATTAAGGATGACAAGGCGCAAGGCTTTATTAAGGATTTTAAGGGGCCGTATTCCATGGTGCTGTTGCTGCCGAACGAGGGAATCACGCCCGAGCAATATCTCAGCGGTCTGACGCCCGACAGCGTGAAGGCCGTGCTGAACAGCAAAAGCGACGATATTAACGAGTCAATGTATGCGTGGACGATGCTGCTTCCGAAATTCCGTTTCGATTATGAAACCGATTTAAAGGAAGCCCTGCAGCAGCTGGGTGTGCAGGATCTGTTTACACAAGGCAAGGCCGATCTTTCGGGGATCAGCAAGGGGTTGTTTGTTCGTGATGCCGATCAAAAGACGGTGATCTCGGTAAACGAACACGGCGCTACGGTGGCGGCAGCTTCTCGGTATACCGCGCTCAGGGCGTTGGCTCGCAATTATCTGGCCTTTGACCGTCCGTTTGTGTATATGATCATTGACGATAAACAAATGCCGATCTTCGTGGGAACGGTGACGGAAATCAAATAACAACTTAAAATATCGCAAGGCAGTTTGTTGTTTCGGCAAACTGCCTTGTATTATTTTAAAAATTTCTGTATACTATATATTATACATTATATATAAAGGAGTTTTCGGCGATGCCGTTATTTCATTCCCGCGACAAACGCTACCGTTCCCCGTTTGGGGCGGTGGCGGAAGAAACCCCCGTGCTGTTCCGTGTGAGGCTGCCGCGCGCGTGGCATGCACGGGCGGTGTATTTGTTGCGCTGTGAAGACGGTGGGCTCACGGAGTGGGACGGTATGTTCTGGGCAGGGGAAGAAAACGGCCGCGAATGGTGGGAATGCCACTTTGCGCCGCCGAAAGCAGGGTTATATTGGTATGCTTTTGCTATCGACAGCGATCGAGGGCGGGAATATCTCACCTGCTGTCCCGACGGTTCGGCAGCGCCGGCCAAAGACGCAGGACGTATGTGGCAGCTTACGTGCTATGAAAAAGACTTTACCACGCCCGATTGGTTGGCAGGTGGGGTTATGTATCAAATCTTTCCCGACCGATTTGCCAAGTCCGAGCAGCCGAAAGCGGGTGTGCCTGCCGATCGCGTGCTGCGTGAATGGGGCGAACAGCCGCACTGGCAGCCGAACCAAAGCGGCGAGGTGCTGAATAACGATTTCTTTGGCGGAGATCTGCAAGGTGTTCGCGAGAAGCTTCCGTATCTCAAAAAGCTGGGCGTCACGTGCGTATATCTCAATCCGATCTTTGAAGCGCACTCCAATCACCGTTACGATACGGCGGATTACAGCCGCATCGATCCGATGCTCGGTACCGAGCAGGATCTGCGTGAGTTGGCAGAGGAAGCAAAGCGGCACGGGATCCGTTTATTGCTGGATGGTGTATTCAGCCACACGGGGGCAGACAGTATTTATTTCAATAAAAAGGGACGCTACCCCACGGAGGGAGCGTATCAATCGCCACAGTCGCCGTTTGCGGCGTGGTATCGCTTTTCAAAATGGCCAAACGCGTATGCCGGTTGGTGGGGCTTTCCCACGCTGCCCGAGGTTGACGAGCTTAACGAGAACTTCGATGAGTATATCAACGGAGAAAAAGGTATCGTGCAGCGGTGGTTGAAGGCTGGGGCCTCGGGTTGGCGATTGGACGTGGCCGACGAATTGCCCGAACCGTTTTTGGAACGGCTGCGCGCCCGTGTTAAAGCCACCGACTCGCAAGCACTGGTGCTGGGTGAGGTATGGGAGGATGCCAGCAACAAGCAAAGCTACGGACATCGGCGGCGGTATCTTCTCGGTAAACAGTTGGACAGTGTGATGAATTATCCGTTCCGCCAAGCGATACTTGACGTATTACGCGGCGGCAGCACGGCCGACTTTTTTAACAGCGTGTGGTCGGTGGTGGAAAATTATCCGCCGCAGGTAACGCGTTTGCTGATGAATTCACTCGGCACGCACGACACAGAACGAGCGATCACGCTGCTTGCAGGAGAAGACGCTTGCGGCCGAGGCCGCCGCTGGCAGGCGGAGCAAGCGTTATCTGCCGAGCAACGCGCGCTTGGGGAAGCAAAGCTGCGCGCCGCTGCGGTGCTGCAATATTGTTTGCCCGGCGTACCGTGTATTTATTATGGGGACGAAGTCGGACTGGAAGGCTATCGCGATCCGTTTAACCGCGGCTGCTATCCGTGGGGAAAGGAAAACACGGCGCTGGTTGCGTGGTTTGCACGCTTGGGCGAGGTGCGTGCGCAGTATCCCGTTTTGCGTGAGGGTGAGTTTATTCCGTTGCCGTGTCCCGACGGCGTGGTGCTTTTTGAACGCTGCGATGAAAACGGACGGCTTCTGTGTGCTGTTAATTGTCGCCCTCAAGCGGCAAGCGTGTCGCTGCCTGCAGGTGAATGGCAGGATGTTTTGGGCAATACCGTGCCGATTTTGGACACCGTTACCCTTGAAAAATGGGAAGGGAAAATTTTATTTAAAAATTTTTAAAAAAGGTGTTGACAAACGAGAAAAGGTTTGGTATTATAGCAAAGCTGTCGCAAAAAAGCGGCGGCGGGACCTTGAAAATTAAACAATGTAAGAAACAGAATTAACTACCCGTTAATTTACACGAATCAA
>JAZQTE010000301.1:0-1695 GCA_045630505.1 Acutalibacteraceae bacterium
TGGTCAACGTGCCCCATAACCACCACGACGGGATCGCGGGGCTCGAGCTCGCTGTCATCGTCCTGATGGTCGTCGATGATGCGTTCTTCGATCGTAACCACCACTTCACGCTCGACCTTGGCGTGGAATTCCTCGGCAACCAAAAACGCGGTATCGAAATCGATCTCCTCGTTGGCGGTCGCCATAACGCCCAAGATCATCAGCTTTTTGATGACCTCGGCCACGGTGGCCTTCAGGCGCAGCGCCAGCTCCGACACGGTGATAGTTTCGCCCACCGTGATCGTCATTTGCTTTTGCTTACGCTCCATTTGAATACGGTTAAGACGCTCGGCCTCGGTTTCACGGCGGCGTTGCGGCTTCTTGTATTGCTGCGATTTTTGGTTGATCTTCTGCTTCTTGATGCCGCCGCCGTCGCCGCGCACACGGCTGGACGATTGCGCCATATCGTCGAAGCGTTCGTCGTATTTATCGCCCACGTTGGTTTGCACCGTGCGGGTATCCACCGTGCGGCGCTCGATCTGCACGCGCGGCGCGGGCGGATTCTTTTGCTTCTTCTCCTGCTTTTGCTGCGGGATCACCACGGCGCCGTTATCGGCTGCAGCAGGCTCTTCCTTGGCGGCAGGCGCTTGCTCGGCGGCAGGGGCCTCGGCGGCTTTCTCCGCGCTTGCCTTTTCTTGGCGACGGCGATCCGCTTGCGCAAAATATTCGTCTAAATTCTCTTGGTTGTGCTGCTGAGTCAGGTAATCGAACACGATATCGAGTTCGTCCTCCTCCAGTGCGGTTGCGCTTTTCTTCGGGGTGTCCGAAAATTTGGCAAGCAGCGCAATGATCTCCTTGCTTTGCACGCCAAAGTCTTTGGCAACCTCGCTGACACGATACTTAAACATCATAGCCATAGTCAGGATTCCTCCTCTTGAACAATAGTTAGAAACGGGCGAAGGGCCCGAATGAAGCCCGCATCGGCTGTGGCAAGCACGGCCACGGGCTTGTGAGAACCGATGGCATGTGCCACCGCTTCACGGGATAAAGGGATACGGTATACGGGAAGCCCGTCTGCCGCAAATTGCAGTTGACGCACGGTGCGCGCCGCAGCATCCTCGGCAAGCATTAACAGCACCGACGAGTCGCGACAGAGCGCCGCCACGGCATCAAACCCTACGGTAAGGCGGCCGCTTGCACGGCACATACCGAGCAAGCCATCCAGTTTATTCGGTGACATTACGGGCAAGTCCCTCCAGTTCGTCGTACAACGCGTCGGGTACGCGGCAGGCAAACGCTTTTTCCATGCGCTTGGCCTTGCGCGATGCCGTAAGGCACGCAGGCGAGGTGCATACGTAGGCGCCGCGGCCGGCTTTTTTGCCCGTGGGATCCAGCGACAGCTCGCCTTCGGGGCTTTTGACAACCCGTACCAATTCTTTTTTCGGTTTCATTTCACCGCAGCCGACACATTTGCGCAGCGGTATACGTTTGATCGGCGCCATACGCCCATCCCCTTTTTTTAGTTTTCTTCGTCTTCACCAAAGAAGCCGCTTTCGGGGCGAATATCGATCTTCCAGCCCGTGAGGCGTGCAGCCAAGCGAGCGTTTTGCCCCTTGTTGCCGATGGCCAGCGACAGCTGTGCATCCGGCACGGTGACGCGGCAAGCCTTGGCGCCCTCGGGATCCACCTCTACGCCCACGACCTTGGCAGGAGCCA
>JAZQTE010000302.1:0-1693 GCA_045630505.1 Acutalibacteraceae bacterium
CATCGGTGACTACAAGATGGCGGTGGTGGGGGCGGTGCCCGTGACGGTGAATTACACCGCCGAGGGCTCGCCGATGACGCTCGGCACCGCCGAACGCGTGCGCACGTTGCGTGCGCAGATGGCGGCAGGCGAGGCAGGAACGGTGACGCCTGACGACGAGCTGGCGCTGACGATGTCGGCGCTGACGGATTATTTTAAAACGACCGCCGAGCGTGTGGGCTTTGAAACGCTGCGTGAGCAGGCGCTGCGTGACGCCTACGTGACGGGCACGGGGATTTTGTATACCTATTGGGACAACACCGTGCCGACGGGGCAGACGGCGGATGCGGCAGGGCGGTTTCCGATCTGCGGCGATATTGCGTGCGAGGTGCTGGACGTGGAGAACGTGTATTTCGGTGATCCGTCCTGCGATGACGTGCAAAAGCAGCCGTATATTCTGGTGGCGCAGCGCCGCCGTGTGGACGAGATCGTGCGGCTGATGAAGCAGCATCACCGTCCTGCCGCCGACATTGAAAAGGTGACGGCCGAGGCCGACCACAGCACGCAGGCAGGCGATTACGGTGCGGTAACGCAGGACGGCAACCGTTATGCGCTGCTGCTGACGAAGCTGTATCGGTATTGTGACGAAAACGGAGGCAGCCACATTCGCGCGGTGCAGGTGTGCAGCGGCGTGACGGTGCGCCGTGAATGGAACACGGGGCTGCGGCTGTATCCGATTGCGAAATTTTCGTGGGAGCGCCGCAAAAACTGCGTGTACGGCGAGAGTGAAATTACGTATTTGATCCCCAACCAGATCGCCATCAACCGTATGCTGACGGCATCGGTGTGGGCGGTGATGATGATGGGAATGCCGATCCTCACCGTGAACGGCGATATCGTGCAGCAGCCCGTGACCAACGAGCCGGGGCAGGTGGTGAAGGTGTTCGGCAATGCGGCCGACGTACAAAACGCCCTGCATTACGTGAATCCGCCTGCCTTTGCGCCGGCGCTGGACAACAACATTTCGTCGCTGATCGCCAACACGCTGATCCAAAGCGGCGCGAACGATGCGGCGCTGGGTGACGTGCGCCCCGACAACACCTCCGCTATTTTGGCGGTGCGTGAGGCGGCGGAGCGTCCGTTGCAGACGGTGCAAAACCGCTATTACGCCTTTTTGGAGGAGCTGGCTCGCATTTGGGCGGAGTTTTGGGTGACGCAGTACGGGCATCGAATGCTCAAGATCACCGATGCGAACGGCACGTGGTATCTGCCGTTTGAGGCGGAGCGATACCGTGACAAGCTGATTCGCGCGCATGTGGACGTGGGCGCCGCCACGCTGTGGAGCGAAGCGGAATCCGTGCGCACGCTGGATAATCTGTTCGACCGCAACGTGATCGACGCCGTGCAGTATTTGAAGCGCTTGCCGCGCGGCGCCGTTCCCGACGTGGCGGCGCTGATCCACGAACTGCAAACGCCGTCGCTTTCGGAGGACGAGGTGCTGTCGGGGCTTCCCCCGCACAGCCGCACGGTGTTTGAGGCGCTGCCTGACGACAAAAAACGACAGCTTTTGACAAACGCGATGGAGGTGGCACGATGACGGGAAACGACATTTTTCGACAGGTGATGAGCTTGCTCAATTATACCGATACCGACGGGGCGGTGCCGTTTGGCGAGGGGGTATACCGCCAAGCACTGCCGTATATCAATCAGGTGG
>JAZQTE010000303.1:0-1208 GCA_045630505.1 Acutalibacteraceae bacterium
CTACGGTGACGCCGGCTTGGCTGACGGTGATAAGTGGACGGAAGCCGGTAACACCTGGACGACGGTGAATTACCTGCTGCGCACCAAGAGCGATGCGGTGAACCAGAACTGGGCGTTCAACGTGGATGCCAAGGCCGGTTCGTATATGGATAACATCGTTGTTACCGAAGTGGATTACGGCGATAATATGATCCTCGGCGGCGACTTGGAAGCCGGCCGTACTACCGTGTGGAACAACAACGACCGTGTGCAGCCCGGTGTGGGTAAAAACGGCAGCTACGGTATCAAGGCGGAAAGCAACGAGTCGAAGCTCACGCCCGACGTGTACTACAAGCACGCCTTCAACGGCCTTATGGAGCCGAACACCACCTACATTTTCTCGTTTGATTATAAGCACGAGGGTGTGGGCTTTCCGCAGCTGTATATGATCAAATCGGCTGACGGCGGCGTCGTGATGAAGAACACGAACCTCGAAAACGGCAATTATGACTGGAAAACGGCTACTTTTGAATTTACGACGGGTGCAACGGTCGAAACGCACGCCGGTTGGGAGTGGCAGGTGCGCCAAGTGCAGTACGCCGACCAAACGGGTACGGGTGCTTCGTATTTCGATAACTTCTCGCTCGTGAAGAAGCCTGCGGCTCCTGCTGCACCTACGGCGATCGAGTTGGATAAGGAAACGGCAACGCTGACGGAAGGCGACGAGCTGACGTTGAACGTGACCGCGAAGCCCGACGGCGTGGAAATGCCTGCACTACTTTCGTGGGCTTCCTCCAATACGGCCGTGGCAACCGTGGAAAATGGCAAAGTGACGGCAGTGGCCGAAGGTACCGCTACCATTACCGTAACGGCAGGCGAGCTTTCGGACACCTGCGTGATCACGGTGGAAAAGGCCGACGACAACCTGCTCGTTAACGGTGATTTCGAGCAGGGTGCTGCTATCAACTGGGGTAACAGCTCGTATGTGCAGGCAGGCGTAGGTAAAGACGGTGGTGCCGGCCTTAAGTTCGAAACGACCGTGAGTGAAGGCGAGAGCGCCAAAACGCCCGGCGTGTATTACAAAGGCGATTTTGAAAGCCTTTTGAAGCCGAACACCACCTATAACATCCGGGTGATGTACTACACGAAGAACGGGGACACGGAGGTTGCGTCGGATTACAAGACTCTGAAGATCAAGACGGGCTGGAAAACAGCGCCGAAGGTCAAAT
>JAZQTE010000304.1:0-1664 GCA_045630505.1 Acutalibacteraceae bacterium
GGCGTCGGCGGGGCAGTTACGCGCGCACATACCGCAACCGATACACTTATCCTTGTCAATGACAAAGGTCAACAGATCCTTACACACACCCGCGGGGCACTTCTTGTCAACCACGTGAGCTACATACTCGTCGCGGAAGAAACGCAGCGTCGAGAGGACGGGGTTGGGAGCCGTCTGGCCCAGACCGCACAGGGAGTTCGCTTTGATGTATTCGCACAGTTCTTCCATGCGATCGATGTCTTCGAGGGTGCCGTTGCCTTCGGTGATCTTATCGAGGACCACGAGCAGGCGCTTGGTACCGACACGGCAGGGTGTGCACTTACCGCAGGACTCGTCAACGGTGAATTCCAGGAAGAATTTCGCCATATCCACCATGCAGGTGTCTTCGTCCATAACGATCAGACCGCCCGAACCCATCATACAACCGATGGCGATAAGGTTATCGTAGTCCACGGGAGTGTCGATGAGCGAAGCGGGGATACAACCGCCGGAGGGGCCACCCGTTTGAGCGGCTTTGAATTTCTTGCCGTTCGGGATACCGCCGCCGATTTCTTCCACGATATCGCGCAGGGTAGTACCCATCGGGATTTCCACCAGACCGGTGTGCTTGATCTTACCGCCCAGAGCGAACACCTTGGTGCCCTTGGATTTTTCGGTACCCATCGAAGCGAACCAATCGGCGCCGCGCAGAATGATCTGCGGAATGTTTGCGAAGGTTTCCACGTTGTTTTCAACGGTGGGGCAGCCGTACAGGCCCTTAACAGCCGGATACGGAGGACGCGGACGGGGTTCGCCGCGGTTGCCTTCGATCGAGGTCATCAGAGCGGTTTCTTCGCCGCACACGAAAGCGCCGGCGCCCAAACGGATCTCCATATCGAAATCGAAGCCGCTGCCGAAGATGTCTTTACCCAGCAGGCCTTCCTTGCGAGCATCGTCGATAGCGATCTGCAAGCGGCGAACAGCGATCGGGTATTCGGCACGCACGTACACGTAACCCATCGTAGCACCGATGGCATAACCGGCAATGGCCATAGCTTCGATCAGGCAGTGAGGATCACCTTCCAGAACCGAACGGTCCATAAATGCGCCCGGGTCGCCTTCGTCGGCGTTACAAACAACGTACTTTTGCGGAGCCTTGTTGGGAGCGGTGAGCGCCCATTTACGACCGGGGGGGAAGCCACCCCCGCCGCGGCCACGCAGGCCCGAATCGGTAACGATTTGGATAACCTGATCGGGAGTGTATTCGGTTAAGCACTTTGCCAGCGCTTGATAACCGTCGTTCGCGATGTATTCATCCAGCGATTCGGGGTTGATAACACCGCAGTTGCGCAGTGCAACACGTACTTGCTTTTTGTAGAAATCGGTTTCGTTCAGCGATTTGATTTCGTTGTTTTCCGAAACGGTTTCATCGTACAGCAAACGAGTTACGATGCGGCCCTTGAGCAGGTGCTCGGAAACGATTTCGGGGATATCCTCTACCTGCACGCAGGAATAGAAGCAGCCTTCGGGATACACGATCATGATCGGGCCCAAAGCACACAAACCAAAGCAACCCGTGCGAACAACCTTAACTTCATCCGTCAGGTCGTTGGCAGCGATTTCTTTTTCCAAAGCGTCGATAATGGCTTGGCTATTGGAGGAAGTACAACCGGTACCGCCGCAAA
>JAZQTE010000305.1:0-5082 GCA_045630505.1 Acutalibacteraceae bacterium
CTTCGACGAATACACGGTTCGCTACACCGCGCTTTCGGGTGACGATGCCGATTATATCGGTATGGCGAAGGTGTACCGCGATTACTTGGTGAAGGAAAAGGGCCTCGTAAAGCAAAACGCCGAGCCCACCTTCCATTTGAATGCGATTGGCGCATTTGAACAAGCTGCTACCTTCTTGGGCATCATTCCGTACACCGAGCGCGTTGCGCTGACGACGTACGACGAATGCCAAGAGATGCTGAAAGCTCTGAAAGAAGCCGGCATTGAAGACATTTCGCTGCGCTACACCGGTTGGAGCAACAACGGTATTGAAAACGTAAAAATACCGAAGGGCGCCACGGCGTTGAAGAAGCTGGGCGGCGAAAAAGCGTTTGCGGCACTGCAGAGCTTTGCGGCAACGGCCGGCGTGGAGTTTTATCCCGACGTTGACTTGATGACGTTCAAAAAGAACGGCAACGGCATCAAAGAACGCAAACACGCTGTTCGTTCCGTTTCCGGCAAGACGATCCGCCTTCCCAAGTTTATGCTGTCCACCTACGTAACGGCTCTTGGCAACAATTCCTCGTTGCTGCTCAGCCCCGAGAATTTCTCGTTCGTGGGCGAACGCTACTTGAAATCGCTGCAGTCCAAGAAGCTCACGGCCGTCAGCCTGAGCACGATGGGTGAGAAATACTACTCCAACTTCTACGAGGAAAACGAACAGTACCGTGCGTTGTTCCCGCAGTACGTGGAAGCGATGCTCAAGCAGTACAAAGAAGCCGGCGTGAAGATGAGCTTCGACGGCGCTAACGCTTACGTGTTGCCCTACGCGTCCATCGTCACCAACGTGCCGATGAACTCCAGCGGCTACGATATCTTCGAGAAGGACGTTCCCTTCTATCAAGCGGTGCTGCACGGTTACGTGCCCTACACCACCAAATCGCTCCCGCAAACGGCCGATCCCGAGACGGCGTATCTCGCGGCTGTAGAAACGGGCACCGAGCTTGCCTATATCGGTATTCACGAGCAAGCGTCCTTGCTGTTCGATACCGAATACAACTACCTGTACGGCAGCACCTACACGCTGTGGATGGATAAAGCTGCAGGGCAGTACAAAGAGTATATGCCCGTACTGAAGAAGATCGCCGACAAAACGATGGTTGATCATCGTGAGATCGCCGATAACGTGTTCCTCACCGAATACGAAGGCGGCACGCAAGTCATTGTGAACTACAACGACGAAGCCGTCACCGTGCAAGGCAAGGAAATCGCAGCAAAATCCTTTACAGATGCTATTCAATGGACCGAAACGCAAGAGGAGGTGACCGGTAATGAATAAGAAACGTTTTAAGATGTCGTTGACCGCGCGTCAAGCGTGGACCGGTCGTCTGTTCGCCATGCCGTTCTACGTCGGCTTCCTGGTATTCTTCATTTATCAGGTCATTCAGTCCATCGTCTTCTGCTTCTGCGATGTGAAGATCGACCCCGCGCTTGGCCTTACGGCTAAATACATTGGCTTCGAGCACTTCCATCACATTTTCCGTGTTGACGCAACCTATTCCACCAAGCTGGTGACTTCGCTCACCACCTTGGCGTGGAAGGTACCCGTCATCATCGTGGCGAGCTTGTTTATCGCTGTTATTTTGAAATCCAAGTTCGTCGGCAGAACGTTCGTCCGCGGCGTCTGCTTCCTGCCCGTGGTGCTTGCCACCGGTATCGTTATGGATATCGTGAACACCGATACCGTTTCCAAAAACGTTATGAGCGGTAATATGGTTTCCTCCGGCGCAATGGTTGATACCAACGCCCTCGGCGACCTGCTCGTGAACTTGGGCCTTGGTGAAGAGATCACAAAGTTTATCAATATGATCTACTCCAACCTATTCGGCGTGTTGTGGGAATCCGGTGTTCAGATGATCATCTTCTTGGCGGCTCTCCAGAGCATTTCGCCCTCGCTGTATGAGGCCTCCGCTATCGAAGGCGCTACCGCTTGGGAAGATTTCTGGAAGATCACCATCCCGATGATCGGCCCGATGATCATGCTTAACATCTTCTACACGGTCGTTGAAAACAGTATCAGCACGAACAACGCCGTTATGCAGAAGGTTATCACCGAATACAACAACGTTCGCCTTGACCTGTCGGCTGCTATGAGCTGGGTGTATTTCGCGGTTATCGCCGTGGTTCTCGCCATCATTGCCATACTGTTCCGTAAGGTCAACGTGAAGTCCTAAGGAGGTGGCGAACATGGTTGCTGTTAAAGAAAAACGCAAGCTGAACCCCGTGGTTCTGCGCCGCCGTTCTCAAGAAGTCGGTGTCAAGCTGGTACGTACCCTGTTCTTGCTCGGTCTGTGCTACTTGTTCCTGTTCCCCATCTTCTACCTTTTGCTTGCCACGTTCTCCGATCCTATGTCGCTGAACAACCCCAACGTAGTGTGGATTCCGCTGGAATGGACGCTTGATAACGTTGGCCACGCTATTGCCAAGCTGAACTTCTGGCCCTCCGCCGGTCTTAGCTTGGTTCACGCGGTGGGCGGCACGCTGGCATCGCTGATTTCCTGCTCGCTGGTTGGCTACGGCTTGGCCCGTTACAACTTTGCTGAAAAAGGCGTCGTCTTTATGTGTGTGGTTCTCACCATCATCATTCCGCCGCAAACGATGCTCATCACCCAGTATCTGCAATACAAGGATTTCTTGGGCTTAGGCATCAGCCTGCTGGATACGCCTTGGGTATTGATTCTGCCTGCGTTCTTCGGCGCCGGTTTGCGTAACGGCTTGTTCATCTTCATCTTCCGTCAGTTCTTCCTCGGTCTTCCGAAAGACTTGGAAGAAGCGGCATGGGTGGACGGCTGCAATCCGCTGAGAACCTTCGTCAGCATCATTCTCCCGAGCTCCGGCCCCGGTATCGTGACGGTTACGCTGTTCTCCTTCGTGTGGCACTGGAATGACTACTACTATTCCGCTATGCTGTACACCACGAAGCTGAAGGCGCTTATCCCGATGATGCAATCCATCAAAGGCTCCTTGCAAACCGATATTAGCGACGGTGGTACCGCCGGTTTGGCTCTGTCCTCCCGTGGTATTCTGTCGGCCGCCGGTATCTTGACGATCATCGTACCGCTGGTTCTGTATCTGTTCCTGCAACGCCACTTCGTGGAAAGTATCGAACGTACGGGTATCGTTGGTTAATTTAATCCATCTTCAAAAACGGCAACAGCCTCACGGCTGCTGCCGTTTTTTACTCCAACCCCGTACAATCTTAAACCAACACTGTAGGCGCCCCGACAACCCACCGAACTTTGTGCTGACTTATTGCTAGACGTCTTGGGAGCTGTCCCCTGCAATCTCAATTCGTGTTTGCAGGGGCGGGGTCTCGCTACGGCTCGGTCCACTCGCGGCTCTGACAGTCCACCGGACTGTCATTCACTACCGCGAGTCCCGCTTCGCTACCCAGCCCGTCAAGATTTCCGCAAGCAAACCAATGCCGTAAGATCCTCGTCGGCAGGGAGCGTTTTCCCCGTTGGCGGGTTCGAAAAAGCGGTGTGTGCAGCAAAAAAACAGCCTTAAAATGCAAAGAAGTCAAAAAGTGGCACAAAAAAAGCAGATTTTGGCACGACAAAAGCAAAAGTATGTGCTATACTCATACTGTATAGTTGTCTGTATTGTAAGGACAACCGACATAAGGAGGAAAGAACTTATGAAAACTTGCAAAAGAGTTTTGGCAACCGTGCTGGCAATGGCGCTGCTTATCTGCTGCGCTGTGACCGGTCTTGTGCTGCCCGCGTCCGCCGAAGGCGACACGTTTATGCTCGAACAAGATGAGTTTTATATGGCGCCTACCAGCAAGGGCGGATACATTATGTATGGCTACGTACCTGCGCTGAAATTGGACGGTACGCCGTATACAGAAACGCTGACGTGGACATCCAACAACACCGGTTTGCTGGATGTAAACACGTCCGGTCGTTTTTATACGTTGAGTGCCGCTACCAACAGAGGTAAAGAAGGCACGGCTGTTATTACGGCTACCAATGCAGCCGGCGAAAGCCATTCTGTTACCGTGAATCTCACGTGGGATAGCGAGCGCATCTGCGGTGGCGACTTTGAAGACGGCGCAGCCAGTATGTATGCACTTAGCCGCTGGACTACCATTGTTGCCGATGGCAAAGGTTCGGTTGTGGATGATCCGGACGGTTCCGGCAACAAAGTGCTGAAAATAACTCACAGCACCGCCAGCGGTGGTAGAAACCTTTACTATAAAGGACTTGCGATCAACCCTTCAAAGACGTATTTGCTCTCTTATGACGTAAAGGGCGAACTGAACGGTACCGGCACGGAAATCAAAACGTCTTACATTGCTAAAACTGCCAGTGGCACCAATTGGAAAAGCACTTTCCCCGTAAAAGATAAGTGGAAGCACTACACCCGTGTTTTCACCACGAAATCGACGGTTGACGCGGACTGGACGTTGGCTTTTGTCAACTGTAACTATTCCAACTGCACGAACACCAACCCGATTTACATCGATAACATTTCGCTTATCGAACTCGGCTCGGCAGAATCTATTTCGCTCAGTGCCGATAAGGTGGATTTGGAAGTCGGTGATACGGCGGAGCTCACCGTGACTCCTTCGCCTGCCGATGCTACGATGAACCGTGTAACGTGGACTTCGAGCGACAACGAAGTAGCTACCGTGGATAAAAACGGTAAAATTACGGCTGTTGCCCCCGGTACGGCTACCATTTCGGCGAAATCCGGCAACCTGACGGCGGCGAAAGCTACCGTAACGGTATACGAAGAAATGCTCGCGGTTGTGCCGGATGCCGGCCTGACCGACGGTGATATCGCCGTTGAGGGCGGTGCGTTTGGTGAAGTGCAACCCGATGACGTGGTTTCCGTCACCGTAACTCCCAAAGAAGGGTATCTGATGATCCCCGGTACGCTTCGCTATACCGACAAAACGGGTAAAACCGTGCGTATCTTGAACAAAGATTTGAGTGGTGATTTGGGCTTTGGCGAAGGCGACGGTAACACCTTCAAAATGGTGATGCCTGACGAAAAAGTTACGCTCACGGCCGATTTCATCTCCACCGAAGAACAAAA
>JAZQTE010000306.1:0-3490 GCA_045630505.1 Acutalibacteraceae bacterium
TCTTTCTTTTGTTTTCGTACATGGCATTATCGGCACGCTTAAAGACGTCGTTAAAGCGCTCGTCCTTATGCGCATCAAACAGCGCAAAGCCTCTGGCGATGCTGATGGGAGCTTTGCCGTCTTCTTCCAGTCGCGTTGCGGCGCACGCCGTATCCAGCTGTGCAAACAGCTGTTCACATTCCGCCAGATCCTCGTGCTGAAGAACCGCCAAGAATTCATCGCCGCCTATTCTGAAAACGGGGCTGTGCTTAAACACATCTGAAATCAGCTTTGCGGCGGTGACGATCAGCCGATCGCCTGCATCGTGTCCGTATTTATCGTTGGTTTCCTTGAGATGATTTAAGTCGAATACAACAACGCCGAAATTCGCGGTTTTACTTTCGATTTTCTTATCGACCTCGGCCGCCCAACGTTTGTAGGCGGTGGTATTTCGAAGCCCCGTAAGAGAATCGCGGTTGGCGGAAAACTGCAGTTCTTTTTCGCGCTTCTGCAGGTGGGTTACCATATTTTTAAAAAGTGTATTTAAAAGCTCAATTTCGGTAATGCTGCTGTGCATAAATTCCACGTTGTAATCGCCGCTTGAGAGCTTTACCGATGCATCGGCAATTTTTTTGAGCGGAGCCACAATTTTATTCACAACGACGATCGCCAAGAGGGTGAAGGCCGCAGAAAGAATTACCACGGCAAGCAAGATCTCGAAGCCGATCTCATAGCGGATCTTTCGGATGTCGTCGTAGCTGGCGGAGAGAACCAGTGTCATTCCGTTGGTCAGCTCTTGTGATACACGAAGATATTGATCGGCATCGTACTCGTCTGCGCGATCATTGGCGTGAATTACCGTACCGCCGAGCTCCAAATGCCCGAAGCCGTTTTCGTAAACCTTAATTTTGTGTACCTGATCCTCTAAAACGGTGTAATCAAAATCCATACCTACAACGCCGATAAAGCGCCCTTCGTGGTACATAGGAATTACGTAGGAGATCATATAGATATTGTTATTTTGGTTGTAATACGGCAGCATCCAGAGGGGCTTTTGGGCTTCGTAGGGCTGCCAAAACCACCCGACATGCTCGGTATCGTCCTTATCATACAGTGTGATATCGGTTGGTTCAAAGGAAACGTAGGCATCACTTTCCTTGGTTTTGCTGTAAAACAGGCCTGTCTTACCGTCGGAAATGGCGGGATCGAAGCGAAAATAATAGGCAACCGCCCCACCGGCGTGCTGGGCTACGTCGGCAAACATACGATCGGCACCGACGATAATCTCTTCCTGAAAAAGCCGATCCTCCACGCGGATATCTTCAGTGAAAAATTTCATAAGGTAGCCTTCCATAACCTTCACCGATTTTTCCATATCGTCAAAAATATCGTTGATTTGGGCGCTTTCATTTTCGCAGGTGACTACAACGAAATTTTCCGATTCGGCTTGTATGTATTGGTCTACCTCGTAAATGCTGATGCCGCCAATGAAAACCGTGATTGCAAGCATGGCGAAAATGATCGTAGCTAAAATACGAGACTGCATCGAATGCGTTTTTTTGAATTTCTGCTTCGTTTCCTTTACTGTTTTATTGGTACTCATTATACGGTCACCGTCGCTTTGGGAAAATACTCTATCTACTCTACCATTTTTATGATACTACCCAAGGAGTGACAAACCTCTTACAAAAAAGAAGAAAAGCCGTCGATCAGACGGCTTTTTTCTATTGAGAGCTTCTTTTCCAAAGTAATCCGCAGGTTTCTTCGGCCCAACTGTATTGGGACATATATTCGCCGCGGAATGCGGGTTTTCCGTTTTTTAGATAGTCGTAATAATCACAGTCTAATTTTTCGGGGTTCAGTGAATAAAAATAGTTGTTCCTCTCAAAAACCTCTGCCGCCCCCACCGCTTTCAGTGCTTGACGCAGATCACGGAACAGCTGGTGAATGTAGTTGTGGTTTTTTTGCGCTTCGTCGTTCCCCCAAAGGGCCACTCCGATCTCGGCAACGGTGACGCCTGCACCGTTTCGGTCTACCAAAAAAGCGAACAGCTCTTTGGTTTTCGAACGCTTGAAGGGGAGTCGCTCTCCTTTTGCAAAAACCTCGAAATTACCAAAGCATTTTACGGTGAGCGGCTTCTCGCGCCGGCGAATGCCTTTGATATTGTCGATCTCCGCCTGCACGTCCTTGGCAGACACGGGCTTCATTAAATAGCCCGAAGCGTGAAGCTTGAACGCCGAAACGGCGTATTCCTCGTAGCCGGTGCAAAACACGATCCTGCATTCGGGACAACACGCGAGGATCTTTTCTGCAAGAACAAGCCCACCCATACCGCGCATATTGATATCCAAAAACGCAATATCGGCAGGGGTGCTCTTAATAAACTCGAGCGCTGCCTCGCAGGAGGTGAAATCGACAACGGAGGTGATATCGTTAGAGGCTTTGACAGCCTTTGTGAGCGCGCCCAGCATTAAGGGCTCGTCATCCACAGCTATGGCAAGCATTACGCCACCTCCTTGGGAATCGTTATCAGAACCTTGGTACCGACACCCTGCTCGCTTTCGATTTTCAGTGTGCCCTTTACCATCGTTTTTAATCTTTCGCGAATGTTGCGAATACCTACGTGCTTTCTTTCGTCGAGCAGAACGTCGGTATCGAAGCCGACGCCGTCATCCTCCACGGTAACGCAATAATGAGTATCGGTTTCGTAGGAAACGACGCGGATCGTGCCGCCTTTTTCCAATTTCATAAGTCCGTGCTTGATCGCATTCTCCACGATCGGTTGAACGGTGAGAGCAGGAATGTAAAAATCGTCCGAGTTCATTTCAAAGGAGAACGCCATATCGGGGAAACGCACGGCTTCGATGCTCATATAATACTGCACGTGCTCCATTTCCTGCGACATTAAAATCGGCTTGGGGTTGGCCAGCTCGCCGAAATTACCGCGCAGGTATTTCGCAAAGTTATGAACGAGCTCTTCCGCTTTGGGAGGATCGATGGTGCAGAGCTGTTCGATGCTGCCGAGTGTGTTGTAAATGAAGTGGGGGCGAATCTGGCTCATCATCGTGGAAACGCGGCTTTCGGTAAGCTGGGCATCCAAAACCATTTTCTCTGTTTCCAGTTCTTTTGCCTTTGCGAGCGCGTTGATGTTATTCGGTATAATCTTGAGGACCATAACCATGGCAGCAACAAAGAAAACAATAAAAATATATTTAGAAGACACGCCCGTATTCCAGATGCCGATGTCAATCATAATTGCATCAAGCGCAAAAGAAATCAGCGGCAAAATCGCGCAAATGAAAACCAAACGGCCTTTCCCTTTTGCCGCAAAAAACTCTCTGATAAGGCAAACGAGCATGACAATATTTGCCAGCATTTGCGCAACTGTCCAATAACGCCATGTGTCATAAAAATACACGTCCGACAAGACAGGTAAGATCATAAACACAGCATCTGCAAGACCCAAACCAAAAATCGTGATGCTGGCGATTGTTTTTGTTACCTTCAACAA
>JAZQTE010000307.1:0-4924 GCA_045630505.1 Acutalibacteraceae bacterium
TCGTACGAATACATTAAGTATACCAACTGTGCGGCGTTCTGCAACGACTCCTACTACTTTGGTTTGAACTATTCCTTGCCCGGCAATATGTACACCACCTTTAATATGGTGAATGCTACCGCCAGCGGCAAGCAGTACAACGCGATTCGTCAATTCACGGTTCTGCGTTCGGTAACCGACACGCACACCGAAGAAGAAGTGCAAAGCACCTACGAAGCGTTTATGCAGGCGGTTCAGCCCGGTGACTTGATGATTGTGTTGCGCGATACCAACGGCGACGGCGATACCGATAGCGGCCACGTGATGATGTACATTGGCAACGGCAAGATGATTCACTCCACCGGCTCAAACTATAACACTTCCGATGCGAAGGAAACGGTGGAACCCTCCATCCGTTACGGCCAGGTGAAAGACTACTTCTTCAGAAGCACCAGCACCAACGGTTATATCTTTGGTACCAAGGTGTGTTCGTTTGCGGTTATCCGTCCGCTTAATTTGTCGGGTTGCCCCAAAACGGTTCCGGAAAACACGCAAAACCGTTTGAATAACCTCACCGGTATTGTGGCTCAGAAGTATTCGTCGGTTCGTCCCGGTAAAACGGTGAACGGCGGCGATACCATCACCTACACCTTCGACGTTCGCAACACCAACGATGACGATGCGGTTGTGGACGTTCTGGAAACCATTCCCGCCAACACCACGCTGGTATCGGCCGAAGGCGCTACGATTGACGGCGATACGCTCACATGGGCTGTTGACGTGAAGGCCAAGGAGCAAAAAACGGTATCCTACACTGTTTCTGTGAATGCGGGTGTTGCCGCAGGCACCAAGATCAACTCCGCACTTACCAAGTTTGGCGGCGTTGTGGCAGATACGCCCGACGTGGTGGTGGGTAACACCTTAACCACCGAACAGCAAAATGCTCTGGTGGCAGCGTTTAACGAGCTGAAAGCCGAAGGCAACGAACTGCGCGGCTTGGCGTTTGTGAACGAACTGTACAAGCGTGCAGGTGTTGCCGATGCCGATGTATTTGCCGATACCGAAATGAACACGGTTATGTACGGCGAGCAGGGCGTGTTTGTTGAAGCCGGTGTGTCGGGCAGCTATATGCACTACGATTTGGCTGCTAAAGGCAACGCGTATCGCGATATGCTGGCACCCACACTGTACGGTGGCTTGAGCATGGATACACCCGGATGGACTTACAGTAGCGATTTGTGCACAAATCCTGTCCACTGGAAATCCGACCGTACCCGTTTGGCGTACGAAGGTGACTTGGTTGTCGGTGATATGCTCTTCGTTCGTTACGGCAGTGGACAATATATGTGCATTTATCTTGGCGGCGACCACTTTATCTATACGTCTTCGTTAAACGAATATTCCACGTATGATATCAATAGGGTGCTCGAAAGAATGCCCGCCCAGCGTTATTACTACGCGGTGCTCCGTCCGTCGCTCACCTTGAACACCACGGAGGTTACCGAGTAATGAAATCCTATAGCAAACCCTTGTTGGAAGTGCTGGAACTCGCGGCGGATGAGGCGCTGGCTGCCATTATCCAAAGCGAACCCACCGTGGAAGACAACGACGACGATTTAAGCGTATAAGGCGGTTTTTGATCTCTCTCCAAGAATCGCAAGCCGTAGCTTTACGGCATAAAACGAACGGCCGAAGCATCCGCTTCGGCCGTTTTTTGTATTCGGGAGAGTGGACAAACTCTGCTTTCCACGGCAAAAAATGGTCACAAAATGCAAAGAAGTCAAAAAGTGGCATAAAAAAAGCGGATTTTGGCACGACAAAAGCAAAAGTATGTGCTATACTCATACTGTATAGTTGTCCGTATTGTAAGGACAACCGACATAAGGAGGAAAGAACTTATGAAAACTTGCAAAAGAGTTTTGGCAACCGTGCTGGCAATGGCGCTGCTCATCAGCTGTGCCGTGACCGGTCTTGTGTTGCCTGCGTCCGCCGAAGGCGACACGTTTATGTTCGCGAAGGACGAATTGTATTTGGCGCCTACCGACAGCGGTGGGTATGTTGTGTATGGCCACGTTCCTGTTCTTAATTTAGACGGCACACCGTATGCCGGTGGCGATTTGACGTGGACGATTAGCTCTAACTCGATGGGGGCTACCATTAATAGTACCAACGGCCGTATCATGACGTCGAATGTCAAGGCCGACAGAGGTAAAGAAGGTACGGCCATTGTCACGGCTACCAACGCAGCCGGCGAAAGCCACTCCTACAAGTTGTACGTAACGTGGGACGGCGAGGGTGTTTCTCTTGGCGACTTCGAGCATTCTACCGTGTCGAGCTTAGGCCGTTGGACGAGTATAATTGGCACAAATAAAGGTACTGTTGAGCTTGAGGAGAACAGTAACGGGAACCACGTGTTGGCGATTCCTTCGGGCGTAGATACGAAGTATTACAGCAGCCTTTCGCTTGAAAACGGCACCAAATACAAGCTTTCGTTTGATGCTAAGGGCGACACCGGCGAAATCAGAGGTTTTTGGACTTCTGCCAAAGCCTCAACGGTGTACGCTTCTTCCAAAACCTCGTACAACAAAAACGGCGACCAATGGTTGTATCCGAGCGGCAGCAAATGGACACACTATGAGTTTTACATTCAGACGGCGGCTTCCACGGCAGCAAATACCGGCACGAGCCAACGTAGCTATATGTTTGCCTTTAAAAACATGCCGTCTTCTTCGAACACCAAAAAAGGAACGTTGTACATCGATAACGTTTCTTTCACCCAAGTTGGTACGGCTGAATCCATTTCGCTGAGCACGGATGCTCTTTCTCTGGAAATCGGCGATACGGCTGAAGTTTCGGTGAGCGCTTCTCCCGAAAACGCCACGTATCAGCGTGTGGAATGGCTCACGAGCGACAGCGAAGTGGCTACCGTGGACAAAAACGGTAAGATCACGGCTGTGGCTCCCGGTACTGCTACCATTACGGCGAAATCCGGAAACCTCAAGGCCACCGCTACGGTGACGGTGTACGAAGAAATGTTGGCCGCTGTGCCCGATCCGTCCCTGCAAGAAGCGGTGGTCGAGATTGTGGGCGGCGACTTCGGCGAAGTACAGCCCGACGACGAAGTTACCGTTACGGTGACTCCCAAAGAAGGCTATTTGATGATTCCCGGTTCGCTCCGTTATACCAACAAAGAAGGCAAAACGGTGTACGTGCTGAACAAGGATTTCGAAAACGGCACCACCTTTGGCCAAGGCGACGGTAACACCTTCAAGCTGGTGATGCCCGATGAAAAAGTAACGCTGACGGCGGATTTCATTTCCACTGCCGAGCAGAACTTTGCCGCCAACACCATCGGTACCTCCTGCCGCTACACGGTGGACGGTGCAGGCGAAAAGGTATATGACGGTATTCGCTTCCTCACCCGTTTGAATCTTGCCAATAAATTTGACAAAGAAAGCGACACGCTCACCGTTACCTACGGCGGCAAGGAGTACACCGTGTTGGAACTCGGCTCGCTTCTCAAACGCGAAGAAAGCTCGACGGCGCTCACCTATGAAAACGCCGTTGCCAACGAACAAGTGGCGGGCGCTAATCGTATGTGGATCAGCCGCGCTTATACGAAAGACAGTGGTGTGTTCAAACTGGTGGATTACACCGAGAGCTATATTGACTTTACCTCGGTAATGCTCACGAGCCACTTCGACCGTTTCTACACCGCCCGCGGTTACATCCGCATGCAGGATACCGAGGGTAGCGTGGAAACGCTGGAATTTGACGAAATCGAAAACAGCATCAGCACGGTGGTGCCGATTCTGCCTCCCGTGCAAGCGCTGGAAGGCGTAACGGCCGAGAAAACCAACTGGACTCCCTTGGCCCACGTGGTAGAACCCGGCCAGAAGCTGAAGTATACCATCACCGTGAAGGCCAGCGCACAGGGTGGCCCCGTAACGGTGTTTGAGCCCATTCCCGAAAACACGGTGTACGTGGAAGGTGCCGACCGCTTGGTGGGCAAGACGGCCGTGTGGGAGCTGGAGCTCGCCACTAACGAGGAAAAAGAACTCACCTACACCGTGCAGGTAAAAGACAATATGGATCTGTGCGAAGGCGGCGTGGTGGAAGGCACGGCCACGCAAGTGGGCGATGCTACCATCGAACCCTGCCACGATCTGTACATCGAACGCGCGGTTAGCAAGTTTGACGAATACTATGTAAACAACGCGTTTAAAGCCCTGGTCGATTCCGATTACAGCGATATGAAATGGGTTTACTGGGCTTACTACGTTGCGTACACGAACTCGATTTCGGATTATTCCACTGCCAAAGCTTCCGACTTGCTCGGCAAGATTTTGGCAGGTACCGATACCCGTTTGGACATTGTGGCTCCCACGTTGTACGGCGGTGCTTCGGTAACGGCTCCTATCGAAGGCATTAAAGGCGCACCTGCGACAAAAGTTTCGGAAAGCGATTTGATGGTTGGTGACGTGTTGTTGGCGAAAAATGGCGGCACCACCTCGCTGTACGTTTACTATTGTGACGGCCTGAAAAAGGTGAAGTCCACCGGCGGTTTGGAAGATGCCGATATTGCATTGCTCGAAACGCTTCCCGCTTCGCAGGGCTATGCGGTTATTCGTCCGCGCACTGCCTTTAAGACTACCACTTCCACGCCCGGTGATGCCGTGCGCGAAGAATACAACGAACGCCAAGAAGCCGTGATTAAAACGGGTGAAGCGTTCTTGATGCGCGGCGAAAAAGTGCAGTACACTGACGATAGAATCGGTGCTAACGAATACCGCTGGCGCTTGCACGAAGATGCTCCCGAAGACGCTTCGTACGAATACATTAAGTATACCAACTGTGCGGCGTTCTGCAACGACTCCTACTACTTTGGTTTGAACTATTCCTTGCCCGGCAATATGTACACCACCTTTAATATGGTGAATGCTAC
>JAZQTE010000308.1:0-3087 GCA_045630505.1 Acutalibacteraceae bacterium
TCAGTGCCCCGATGCATAAGCCGCTGATCGCCACGAATTCAATATCACGCAACGTGAGAGCAGGCGGTTTTTGGCCACGAGGCTGTTTTATGCGTGCCACAATAAACGAAAACAAAGAAGCAAACAGCAGACCGAGCGTAACGAAGGATTGCAGCTCATCGGCGTGCACCGTGCTTTGGTGAAACTTTTGCGTGATCGCCACCGAACCGGAGCCAACCATCGCCAGCAGCGACATACACACCCATCGCCACGAAACCTCCCCCTCTTTACGGGGGCGAATGATAAAGCTCATCGAAATAATCATCAGCACGATACCGCAACAACGCAGCAGCGACACCGATTCTCCCAAGCAAAAATAGCCGTAACCGATAGGCAATAAAAAGCCGCCCGAGAAAATGAGGAGCGTCATCGACACCGAACCAAGCGCCATTGCCTTGATTTCGGTAATCTGCGTAAACAGCAAAAAGGCCGCAAACAAGAACGCCCATATAAATGAAAATCCCGACACCTGAAATACCGCACCAAAGTTCGGATACATAGACAAAAACGACAGCACGGCCGCCACCAAATAGATGCCGCTGTTCCAAGCGAACACGCTGCGCGAGTTTTTATCGTTCATACCGAGCCGCTTGCAAACCACCGCTTTTCCTGCGGAACAAACAGCGGCCAAAGCGAGCAACCAATACATACGGATCCCCCCTTCTCAAACGCTTTTATTATGCCAGTTATTCCCCGTTCTGTCAAGAAAAAGGCCGCAGAAAAAGCGGGTTTTTGTCAAAACCCGCCTCTCGTTATTCCAAGATGTTCGGGGTAATACTTGCCGTATTTTTTGCTACAAATACTTGCGTGCTGTTTACCAAGGCCTCTGCCATCGCTTCCACGCGTTCGGCATCGCTTCCCTTTTCCTCCCAAGCGATCATTTGCAACGCGGCGCCGTCCACTTTTTTACAGGACTCCCAAAACGCCGTCTTCTGCTCCTCGTAGCTTATCTTCGTCGTCACCCTACCGTTCGCCCAATAATACGGCTCACCGTCGATCCGTTCACAAAGCACGTCGATATACTCCAACGTTTCGGAAAGCATAGACACCTCTTGCACCGTACCGATGTCATCTCGCACAACGCCTTCTACCAACGTAACGTATTCGCCGTTTTGCACGGCCACACAAAGAGCCGCCTCCCAGTCAGTGCCGTGCGGAACGCTGAACGCATCGATTTGCGCCTTCGTATTCAAATCATAAAATTCCAAAAACACGTTTCCGGCCGAACCGCCGGGGTACGAAGCCACCACCTCGGGAGTACCGTCAAAATTTACGTCCAACAAGCCCACCGTGCGGCAAGCTGAAAGCGCATTACCGCTTGCGGGCAATTCCAGTGTTGAGAGAATGGCTGCCACGTCTTCTCGCCACGCCTCTCGCGGTTTCTCGCCGCACGCCGACAAGCTCACCGTAAGTGCTGCACACAAAAGCCATATCCACACACGCTTCATACCCACAACTCCTCATCCAGTTCTTTAATGATCCTCGCTATAGCGTGCTCCTCGTTGCTCACCGTCACACGGTCGGCCGCTCGCTTGGCAGCCGCACTGGCATTCGCCACCGCCACGCCCACACCTGCCGCCTTGAGCATCGAAGCATCGTTATCGTTATCCCCCACCGCAATAATGCGGGAAACGGGCACACCCGTCAAATCGGAAAGACGCGCAATCTGTCCGCCCTTTGAAACACCCTTCGGCAGCGCTTCGTAATACGCCGCATCGGTACGAATAAAGTAAAACTCCTCCGCCAGCGGATGCGCCGCCAAATACGCGGCCACCGCAAGCAACGTTTGCTCATCGTTATCCACAAACATAGCCTTGGTCAGCGGCTCTGTAATGGTACAGATATTGCCTGTTACATCGTCAAATCCCTCATCGCTTCGGAATTTATCCGATGCCGCATTCCTTCGTTGAAAATACGCCGTATCCTCGGTGCATAAAATCACGCCCACCGTGGGAAAATGGGCCGCCGTGTCCTCCACCAGCTGCACCGCCGAAGCAGGAAGCGTGCGGCTCCACAAGGTTTTGCAGGCAACATGATCATAGATCACACCACCGTTGCCGTGTCCACACGGGGCGTTGGGCTTCACGGTCTCGGCCACCGCCTTGGCTCCTCGCGGCACGCGTCCCGTCACAAAAGAAAACAGGCCGCCCTCCTTTTGAAAATAGCGGATAGCCCGCAAATTTTCTTCGGATAGGCTTTTATCGTTTCTAAGCAGCGTGCCGTCGAGGTCGGTCACGATTAAAACGCCTTCAAATTTTCTCATCGTATTATTCACTCGCTTTTATCGCCTTGTAGAAATGAACGATATTCATATCCTCGTCCATATCCAATCCGTGCGAGCCGCAATCGCCGTCAATTTCGTGACAGCCGTGATCCATCGCAAACCCTAGCAGCGTATTATGCTGCTTCCAGTTCGCCGCGATCAATTCGTAAAACAATCCAAACGTGCGTGAATTTGCTCGCAGCTCTCCCAATGCTTCACGGCTTTCGGGGCCGTATTTATGCATCACGCTGTCGTAATTCCCGTTGTACACCGCAATAAAATCGTAGGTATCCTGCAAAATCAGTTCGGCGGATTTCGCATTCACTTCTTTCACCGTGCCGTAAATATAGTAGTCCATCTCACGCTCCAAATAAATCTTGGACATACTATCACCCTTGGTGGAAACGATGGCCGCCTTCTTGCCGTTTCGCAGCAACGCATCGAACAGCGTATCAACGGTGATAACCGGCTTCACGTAGGCCTTAATCCCGTGAACAGCAGGCTGCGCACCCGTGTACATCGTACCGAAGCAAACGGGTGTCACGGAAGGCATCACCGTGCATAACGGCAGCTTTAGCTCGGTACGTGCCGTCACCTCCGAAAGCATCGGCATATACTTTTCATAGATCCACTGCGCGATCGCATCAGGATTATACATAAACACACGGTCGGCTTTTTTGCCGCCAAAGCTGTTCTCTATATATGCACACAAATCGACATTGGCCGCGGCCGCCTTTTCGGGTGCTTCCACACCAAGAGCAAAGGCCAGCGCACCGCACAGCGTG
>JAZQTE010000309.1:0-2134 GCA_045630505.1 Acutalibacteraceae bacterium
GTAGCCATTGGGTCCAGCGTGCCTGCGTGGCCGCAGCGGCGTTGGCCCGTGAGGCGGCGCCCGATGGCGCAGCAATCGAACAACGACTTTTCCTGCGGCTTATGAATGCATACGATTCCGTTCATACCGCAGCCACCCGCAATTCGGGAACGATCTTGCCGATAGCCGCCAAGATCTGCTGCGTAGCTTCCTCCTCGGTGCCGCACAGCGTACAGCCTGCAGCACGGGCGTGACCGCCGCCGCCGAGCACGGCGCAGATCTGCGAGGCATCGGCGTGGGTGCCGGTGCGCAGGCTGATCTTATAGCAGCCGTCCGCCTTGCGGCGCATCGTAACGCCTACCCACACACCCTCGATTTGGCGCGGAAGCGGCGATAAGCCTTCCATATCCCCTTCGCAGGCGCCGCTTTCGCGCTTCATTTCTTCGGTGATCTTCATCACGGCGATACGGTCGTCTGCAAAGAATTTGATAGAGGCCAGTGCCTGCTGCTCCAGCGACAAGCGTGCGCGGGATTTAATATCGAACATAGCGCGGTTGATGGCCTCGGCGTGAGCGCCTGCCTCCATCAATTGCGCTGCCATACGGTGTGCCAGCGGCGTGGTGTTGCTATACTTGAAGCAGCCCGTATCCGTGGCAAGCCCCGTGTACAGACAATCCGCCATCGCCGCATCCAGCGGTACGCCGAGCGCTTCGATCACCTGCAACACGATCATCGCATTGGCGCCCATATCGGCCGCCATCAGCAGCCGTTTTTCATAAGAACGGTGCGAAGCGTGATGGTCGATGCACAGATCCACACGGTCGGCATACGGCAGCAGCGTGCTGCCCAGCAGCGCGGCGTCGGCAACGTCCACGGCGCAGATGAATTCTTCTTCAAAATCGTCTGCGGCGAGGCCTTCCCACATATAGGCGTATTTTTCGGGGATGTCGTCGTGACACACGACGCGAGCGTGCTTGCCGAGGGCGCGCAGCGCACGGCACAGAGCAAAGCCCGAGCCTAACGTGTCGCCATCGGGGAAGCAGTGCGTGAGCAGCAGAACGTTATCGGCTTTGGAAAGCAGCTCTGCCGCCTGCACGACGGTGACGTTCTCACTCATTCTCGTTTCCGTCCTTCTTTTCGTTTGTGCCCAACTGCTCCAGCGTGCGGGCAATGTGCGAGCTGTAGGCGATGGAATCGTCGGCCACAAAGCGCAGCTCGGGAACGTGGCGAAGCTTGAGCGCCAGCCCCAGCTCACGCCGCATATAGCCTGCAGCGGAAACCAAGCCCTTCACGGCAGTTTTGGCCGCTTCCAAGCCGTCCATAGAACTGATATATACCGTGGCGTAGGACAAGTCCCGCGTGACGTCCACGCGCACGATGCTGATAAGCCCCGTAACGCGCGGATCCTTCACCGTGCGCAAAATCGCGGTGAGCTCACGCATAATGTCCTCGCCCGTTCGGTCCATTCGATAACCGGCCATAGCTTTTCTCCTTTAGTCGCGGTATTCCTCAATGATATAGGTTTCGTAAATGTCGCCCTCTTGGATATCGGTGAATTTCTCCAAGCCGATACCGCATTCGTAGCCTGCGGCAACCTCGCGTTGGTCGTCCTTAAAGCGCTTGAGCGAGATCATCTTATCGTCACCGATGATG
Organism: Acutalibacteraceae bacterium; assembly: GCA_045630505.1. Taxonomy (GTDB): domain Bacteria; phylum Bacillota; class Clostridia; order Oscillospirales; family Acutalibacteraceae; genus RGIG3009. The sequence continues at coordinate 1,633 of JAZQTE010000309.1, forward strand.
ATGCCGTCACGCACGATGCGCAGCAGGTCGTTACGATAGACCTTGCCGTCGAGCACGTAGCAGCCTGCCACCAAGCCCACGCCCGTGATGCGATAGACCTGACGCACCTCGGCGCGGCCGTGCAGCACTTCGCGGGTTTTGGGAGCGAGCATACCCTTCATAGCGGCTTCGATCTCTTCCAAGCAATCGTAGATGATGCGATACATACGCATATCTACCTCGGCCTGCTCTGCGGCGGCCTGCGCCAGCGGATCGGGACGCACGTTGAAGCCCACGATGATAGCGCCCGAGGCTTGAGCGAGCATTACGTCGTTTTCGCTGACAGCGCCCACCGCACCGTGGATCACACGCACGCGCACTTCCTCGTTGGTGAGCTTCTCCAGCGATTGACGCAGCGCTTCCACCGAGCCTTGCACGTCGGCCTTCACGATAACGGGCAGCTCTTTACGGTCGTTCTCCTGCATCTGGCTGAACAGGTTGTCGAGCGTGACCTTCTGATACT
>JAZQTE010000310.1:0-5293 GCA_045630505.1 Acutalibacteraceae bacterium
GCTGGCACATCTGCCCGAAGCCAACCGCGAAACGGTGGAAGCACTTTCCAAAATTATTAAGTTATAAAAACCCCGCCGAGCATTGCTCGGCGGTTTTCGTTTTGTTATGCTTTTTTGCGGCGCAAGGCGTAGCCGATATAGTAAACGGCGGCAGCCGCCAGCAGGATAGCGAACATCAGCAAGACCATATTGGCAACCCAGCCGAAGTTTGCATAAATATCTTTGAAAACCGCTAACGGGCTTTGCACGTAGGGGGAAATGTAGAAGCAATTGATTTTATCGCCAAAAATCAAATTGAAAGCTTGTGCCACAACGCAGGTGCCAACGTACACCGCCGCAGCTTTTACATACGAACGGCTATCGGTGCAGGCACGGCGGCTCATATACAAATACAAGCCGAGGAATACCAGCGACATATGCCAAATATAGGCGTGCAGCGTGAGGGTGATATAGCCGTGTTGGATACCGCTTGGCTCCAAAAACGCCATTAAACCGCCTACCGTGTTGATAGCAAACATACTCTCACACAGCCAGTGATTAACGGTTTTGTTTTTGCAAAAGGCGCATATCAAGCTCAAATACATCGGTACCGAGCAGAGCTGGAACGGAAATGCGCCCCAGAACAACCAATCGTACGGATTGACGGTGAGATGAAAACCGATCTTATACACTTCGGTGATCAGCAAAAACGTGCCCACCACCAACAGCACGATGCGGTTTTGTTTTTCGGTGGTGTTGCGCAACCGCCACGCCGCAAAGATCGTAAGCGAAAGCAGGCACAACGTCATTATAATGTGAAACGGCCCGTAGGCGGCGGGTTTTTGCATTTCCCACGCTGTCCACTCAAAAAAGGATTGCATTTTTCTCTCCCCTTTTTTAAAACTTACTTTATTTATACACCTATTCGACAAATTTTGCAAGTAGTACAAATTGAAACCCTTGCTTTTCTGTTCTCATTTGCTATAATGAAAGAAAATTCTCACAGCAAAGGAATGTTCTTATGAAGACGGTGGAATATGCAACCGATTTATGCGTTGTTGGCGGCGGTATGGCGGGGCTTTGCTGTGCGCTGGCGGCGGCACGCCACGGGATTCGCGTGGTGCTGATTCAAGACCGCCCCGTGCTTGGCGGCAACGCTTCGAGCGAGATTCGTATGTGGATTGGCGGCTCGCAAGGGAAAGACACCCGCGAAGGCGGTATTATTGAAGAAATCTTTTTGGAAAACTTTCATCAAAACCCGTCGCTGAAATATACACTGTGGGATAGCGTACTGTATCAAAAAGCGATGGCGGAAGAAAATTTAACATTGCTTCTTAATTCCAGTTGCCTTGATTGCACGATGAACGGCAACACCGTCCAAAGCGTGAAGGCGTGGCAATCCAATGCCGAAACGTTCCACGTGGTATCGGCCACGTATTTTGCCGACTGTTCGGGGGATTCCATTCTTTCTACGTTGACGGGCGCGGAATTTATGTATGGGCGTGAAGCCAAAAGCGAGTTTAACGAAACCATCCCGCCCGATGAGGCCGACAAAAAAACCATGGGTATGAGTTGTTTGTTCCAAATCCGCGAAACCGATCACCCCGTGCCGTTTACCAAACCTGCGTGGGCATACACGTATGAAACGGATGCCGATTTGCCATTTAAAGACCATCATAAAAACGATAATTTTTGGTGGATTGAGATTGGCGGCGTGTGGGATTGCGTTCACGATACCGACCGTTGCCGCGACGAATTGCTTAAAATTTGTTACGGCGTGTGGGATCATATGAAGAATCACGGCGACCACGGCGTGGAAAATTGGGAGTTGGAATGGCTGGGCTTCTTGCCCGGCAAACGCGAAAGCCGCCGCTATGTGGGTAAATACATTGTGACGCAAAACGATGTGGAAGCCGAAGGTAAATTCGACGATATTGTGGCGTATGCGGGTTGGAGTATGGACGACCATTTCCCCGAAGGGTTTTATTATACCGCAGGTCACCCCACCATTTATCACCCGGCACCTGCACCGTGGGGATTGCCGCTTCGGTGTATGCTTTCGAAAAACATTGAAAACTTGTGCTTTGCGGGACGCAATATCAGCGTTACGCACGCGGCGCTGAGTTCTTCCCGTGTGATGGCCACTTGCGCTATTTTGGGGCAAGCGCTGGGTACAGCGGCGGCACAAGCCGCGAAAAACGGCGTAGCATTAGAAAACGTGGACATCCCCACCCTGCAACAAACGCTGATGCAAGACGATTGCTATATTCCGTGGCACAAACGCGAGCAATCGGCACTCACAAAAAAGGCGGTTTGCACCGCCGACGTGGTGCGCAACGGCATCGAACGCGGCGAAGAAAACACGTGGGTGGGCAAAGCGGGCGATGTGATTGAATACCACTTTGAAAAGGACACGGCAGTTCGCGAATTGCGCCTGGTGTTTGATAGCGATTTAAACCGCAAATATCACAATATGCCATGCAATTATCCGTTGGTACAGTCACGCTTCCACCTACCGAAAACCATTATTAAGGCATACCGCATTGAGGGCATTACCGAAAGCGGCGACGTGGTGACACTGTGCGTTGACGATAATTACCAACGCTTTGTGCGTCACGCCGTGGATTGGTGCGTGAAAACGGTGCGGTTTGTACCGCTTGCCACCCACGGGTGCGAAGACTTCCGCTTGTTTGGCTTTGAAGTTAACTGATAAAAACGGGGTTTTGCAAGATTTACATAATTTATCGCCATATTCGTATGGCGATACGGCACTAAGATTACAATAATAGACGTATAGCCTTGCAAGAAAGGATGAGCATTGTGTTTAGAACGTGGTTACAACAAAATCGTGTGAGTGATTTTGATTATACGGGTGTGGTTTACGAGCCTGCCAAGAATCGTGATTTTTGGCAGAGGTTCGCCAAGCCGGAATACATTGAAAATGCCGAAAACTACCTTCGGTACGAATGGCCGCTGATACGCGCCACCGATTATATCGCGTTTCAAAAAGAAGGCAACCGTGTGATACAAGAAAAGCCGCATTTTAAGAAACGCACGGCGCTGATCGCGTTGCTGATCGGCGAGATTTGCGAATACAAGGGGCGGTTCTTACCCGATATTACCGACGGTGTGTTTAGCATCTGCGAAGAATCTTTTTGGGGATTGAGCGCCCATATTCGCCCAGCACTGCTTCCCAACGTGAAGGATCATTATATTGATTTGTTTGCCGCCGAAACGGGCGCCCTGATAGTGCTGGTGCTGCACCTTTTGAAAGACGAGTTAACCACCTTCTGCCCCGAACTGGTGGAGCGCATGACGTATGAGCTTGAAGAACGCATTGTGAAAGCGTATCTCAACCACACCGATTTTTGGTGGATGGGCTACACGGGCCGTGTGAACAACTGGAACCCGTGGGTGCTTTCTAACGTGTTAACCGTATTTTTGTTAACGCAACAGCAAGAAACCTTGCACCGCGGCATCGAAAAAATGCTGTATGAAATCCAAGGCATTTACGATAACTACGGCGACGACGGCGGCTGTGACGAGGGCATTAGCTACTGGGGCGTTTCGGGCGGTACGATTTACGAATTTTGCGAGCAGTTGTACCGTGCAACCAACGGGCGCATTTCGTTTTTTGATGACGAAAAAATAAAAAATATTGCCGATTATCCTTGCAAAACCTACATCGGCGGCCGCTATTTCGTTAACTTTGCCGACGGCAGTTCCATGGGTTCGCCCACGTGGAAATCCCTGTTTTACGGATTTGGAAAACGCACGGGCAACCGCAATCTTGTGGCCTTGGCCGGTGTTAACCTGGGCGCAACCAACAGTTCGCTTGCCTCGATGCGCACCACGTACACCAAGCGTGTGTTGGAAAACGTGATTTGTGCCGATCTCCCCTCTGAAACGCTAACACCGTTTAGCGAAGCCGTATTGCCCGACGTGCAAAACGCCTTTGCTCGTGCGGATAATTGGTATTACGCCGCCAAGGGTGGCCATAACGAGGAAAGCCACAACCATAACGACGTGGGCAGTTTTATTGCCTATTACAATAACACGCCCGTGCTGGTGGATCCCTCTTGCGGCGTGTACACCAAGCAAACGTTTTCGGAGAAGCGGTATGAGCTGTGGACCATGCAATCGGCTTGGCACAACCTGCCCACCGTTAACGGCAAGCAACAAAAATACGGCGGCGCCTACACCGCTTCGCGTTTTGCTTTTGCGGACAAGGTGTGTGAAATTGATTTCGAAAAGGCCTATGAAGACGCGGCGCTTTCTTCGCTGAAACGGCGCATCGCCTTTTTGGAAAACGGCGTTTGCCTGACGGATACGGCGGCGTTTACCGCACCGTGCAACACGCTGGAAGAACATTTTATTACCCCGCTTGACGTGGAAATTCGCGAAAACGGCGCGATTATCGGTGGCAAATTTGTGCTGACGGCCGATGTAAAAGCCACCGTGACCGCCGATAAACAAGACTTTTTGGGCGACGAAAAGCTGCGCCATTCGTGGGGTGTGGAGGCAATGAATCGCCTTACGTTCCGTTTTGAGTGCGGCGAACAGGCGACGGTAACGTTTCGCTTGGAAACGCTGTGAGATAAAGCGTGATAATAAGAGTATACCGCCGTGAGAGGAGCGAGCAACGTGGGACATCGATTGGGACTGGTATCGGTTTCGTTTCGCGGGAATACACCGCAGGAGATCTTGGAAGCAATGAAGAAGCAGGGCCTTACCTATATTGAATGGGGCAGCGACGTACACGCACCGCCCGAAAAGGCAGCAGAAATTGCCGCGCACACCGAGCAATACGGCGTTACCTGCTGTTCCTACGGCACGTATTTTCGGTTGGGCGTAACTCCGCTTGAGGAACTGCCGCGGTATATTGCTGCCGCAAAGGCCTTAGGAACCTCCGTTTTGCGGTTGTGGTGCGGCGATAAAAACGGAGATGCGTATACGGCGGCCGAGAAAGACGCCTTGTTCTCTGCGTGCCGTGCCGCAGCAGCGATGGCCGAGCAGCACGGAGTAACGCTGTGTATGGAATGTCACCGCGATACGTTCACAAACGACAAGGACAGCGCCTTACAGCTAATGCAAGCGGTGAACAGCGCTTATTTCAAGATGTATTGGCAGCCGAGCGCCTTTCGGTCTGTCCGAGAAAACAAGGACTACGCCGCCCTGCTGGCGCCGTACGTTGTGAACGCTCACGTGTTTCACTGGAAAGGCGACAGCAAATTGCCGCTTGCAGATGCCGCAGATGAATGGCGCGAATATCTGCATATTTTCAAAGGCGAGCACACCTTACTGTTGGAATTTA
>JAZQTE010000311.1:0-2709 GCA_045630505.1 Acutalibacteraceae bacterium
CTTTCGGGCAGGTGGAAATTAGTGATAAGGCCATCCAATACTTGGAATTGGTATCCCGGATAAATAAAGATCTCCGTCCACCCTTCGGCGGCAGGAACCACGCCGTCCTTCACGCCCACACTTTCCAGCGTGCGGCAGCTGGTGGTACCCACAGCGAACACACGACCACCCTCCTTGCGGGTTTGATTGATGAGAGCCGCCGTTTCTTCCGACAATTCGTAATGCTCCGAATGCATTTTATGGTCTAAAATATTTTCTTCCTTTACGGGGCGGAAGGTGCCAAGCCCCACGTGCAGCGTTACAAAACCAATGCGAACGCCTTTATCCTTCAACCTTTGCAATAGCTCCGGAGTGAAATGCAGACCTGCCGTGGGAGCCGCTGCCGAACCGAGTTCACGCGAATATACCGTTTGATACCGTTCTGTATTCTTCAATTCGTGCGTAATATAGTGAGGCAGGGGCATTTGGCCGATATTCTCAAGCAAATTGTAAAAATTGCCTTCGTATCGAAATTTCACCAAGCGGTTACCGCCCTCTAAAATTTCCAGCACCTCGGCTTCAAGCAGACCGTTACCGAAGGTGAGCACGTTACCGGGGCGCGCCTTGCGGCCGGGGCCTGCCAGCACCTCCCACACGTCGTTCCCGTGGGGTGAAAGCAGCAGCAGTTCTACAGCAGCGCCCGTTTCCTTGCGATTGCCGTAGAGGCGTGCAGGGAGTACGCGACTGTCGTTTAAAATCAGGCAATCCCCTGCTTCCAGAAAATCGGCAATATCGTAAAAATGGCGGTCGCTGCGTTCGCCCGTTTGGCGGTTCAGCACCAACAACCGCGAATGGTCGCGCGGCTCCAGCGGTTCCTGAGCGATCTGTTCGGGCGGCAGATCATAATAAAAATCCGTACGTTTCATTTCCATAAAAAATCTTTCTCCCACGGGCATTCCTATAGCCCGAATTGTTGACAACTCTATCTCTTAATGCTACAATAGACAAAGAGAAAAGTCAAGTGGTTATCTGCTTTCTGATCTTCTCGTTACTCTTTTCCCGAAAGGAACATGACTTATGAAAAACTACAAAGTCGGCATTATCGGCTGCACCGGTATGGTCGGTCAGCGTTTCGCCACCCTTCTTGCGGAGCATCCGTGGTTCACGGTGAGCGTTTTGGCTGCCAGCCCGCGCTCGGCAGGAAAATCCTACAAGGACGCTGTGGGTGACCGTTGGGCCATGACGGTACCGATGCCGAAATCGCTGGAGGATATGACGGTGTACGACGCCTCCGACGTGGAAACCGTGGCCGCCAAAGCCGATTTCGTTTTCTGCGCCGTAGATATGAAGAAGGACGAAATCCGTGCATTGGAAGAAGCCTACGCCAAGGCCGAGTGCCCCGTGGTTTCCAACAACAGCGCACACCGCAACACGCCCGACGTACCGATGATCATTCCCGAACTCAACGCCGATCACGTGGAGGTTATCCCCTTCCAAAGAAAACGTTTAGGCACCAAGCGCGGTTTTGTGGCGGTAAAATCCAACTGCTCGCTGCAAAGCTACGTACCTGCATTGTATCCGCTGTCGAAATTCGGCATCAGCAAGGCGTTGGTTTGCACCTATCAAGCAATCTCGGGTGCCGGTAAGACCTTTGAGCGTTGGCCCGAAATGGTGGATAACCTGATTCCATACATTGGCGGCGAGGAAGAAAAATCGGAGCAAGAGCCGCTGAAGATTTGGGGTAAAGTGGAAAACGGCGTGATCGTTCCCGCTGCCTCCCCTGCCTTCACGGCGCAGTGCTTGCGCGTGCCCGTAACCGACGGCCATTTTGCAGCAGTGTTCTGCTCGTTTGAAAAGAAACCCACTCGCGAAGAAATTTTGGATATCTGGGGTTCGTTCAAGGGACGCGCACAAGAACTGGAGCTGCCCAGTGCTCCCAAGCAATTCCTGCATTATTTTGAAGAAGACAATATGCCGCAAACGCGTCTGCACCGTGGCTTAGAAGGCGGTATGGCTATTTCGCTGGGGCGCTTGCGCGAAGATTCGCAATACGATTATAAATTCGTCGGTCTTTCCCACAATACGCTGCGCGGCGCTGCAGGCGGTGCTGTACTGCTTGCCGAGCTGCTGTGTGCCGAGGGGTATATGGACTGATCGAAAATTATAAGGAGGTCAACCTATGAGTAAACCGGCTATCTTTACCGGTGCTGGCGTGGCACTTATCACCCCCATGCATCCGGACGGAAGTATCAATTTTGAAAAATACCGCGAGCTCATTGATTTCCAAATTGAGAACGGTACCGATGCTATCATCGCCGTGGGCACCACGGGCGAAGCGTCCACACTGGATAACGACGAGCATCTGGAGGCCATTCGCGTTGCCATTGAACAAACGAACGGTCGTGTACCCGTAATCGCAGGCACCGGCTCAAACAATACGCGGCAGGCCATTTATATGTCCAATGAAGCCCGTGCTATGGGAGCCGACGGCTTGCTGCTCGTAACGCCTTACTACAATAAAACCTCGCAGCGTGGCTTGCTGGCTCATTACAGCAAAATTGCCGCTTCGGTGGAGCTGCCGATGATCTTATATAACGTTCCCACGCGTACGGGGCTGAATTTGAAACCCGAAACCGTGGCGGAGTTGTATAAGATTCCGCAAATCAACGCCATCAAGCAAGCCAGCAGTAATTTCTCGGAAACCACCGTTCTTGCCTCGCTGTGCGATAT
>JAZQTE010000312.1:0-1976 GCA_045630505.1 Acutalibacteraceae bacterium
GAGCCTTTGGATCACGAGCCCGGTCTGCGGGAGTTCCAGCTGCTGGCAGCATATGCTTACGCCGTTGCAGAACAGAACGCCGGTAACGGCACCATCGTTCCCGCTCCCACCTGCGGCGCGGCAGGCGTGGTTCCTGCGGTACTGTATTATCAACAAAAGAAACACCACTTTTCCGACGAGGAGATCTATCACGCACTCGCCGTAGCAGGAATTATCGGTAATCTCATCAAAACCAATGCGTCCATTTCGGGTGCGGAATGCGGCTGTCAGGCCGAAGTGGGCAGCGCGTGTGCGATGGCCGCGGCGGCGCTGGGCGAATTGTTCCAGCTTTCGGCCGACAAGATCGAATACGCTGCCGAGATCGCCATTGAGCATCATTTGGGGCTGACGTGTGATCCCATTGCGGGCTTGGTGCAGATCCCCTGCATCGAGCGCAACGCCGTGGCGGCCATGCGTGCCATCAACGCCGTAAACCTGTCCACATTTTTGAGCGATACGCGTAAGATCTCGTTTGATAAAGTGGTGGTCACGATGCTGGAAACGGGGCACGATATCTGCGGCCGCTACAAGGAAACCTCGGAGGGCGGCCTTGCCAAACTGCGACACGAAATTTGACGAATAATCCTCTTGTAATCCCTGCCGTTTTGCGATACAATGAGAAAAACGGGAGGGATCACGATGGAAAAATTCAACGTTATCGGTGTTATGTTAGACTGTTCGCGCAACGCGGTAATGACGCTGCCCGAGCTGAAAAAGTTTATGACGGTGCTGGCCCGTATGGGGTATAACCAGCTGCAGCTGTATATGGAAGATACCTACGAGGTGAAGGAAGAACCGTACTTCGGCCACTTCCGCGGCCGCTACACACAAGCCGAGCTCAAAGAGGCCGACGATTTTGCCGCTTCTCTCGGCATTGAGCTGGTTCCCTGCGTGCAAACGCTGGCGCATTTCAATCAGCTGATGAAATGGCCGATGTACGTGCGTATGACGGACGACGGCGACGTAATGATGGTGGGCGAAGAGCGCACCTACGAATTCATTGAGAATTTGGTGGCTTCGCTCCGTCAATGCTTCCGTACCAACCGTATTCATATCGGTATGGATGAAGCGCACCGCTTGGGGCGTGGCCGCTATCGCGACAAACACGGCGACCGTGACCGCAGCGAGATCCTGCTTGAGCATTTGAACCGCGTATGCGAGATCACGCGTAAATACAACTTTAAGCCGCAAATGTGGAGCGATATGTTCTACCGCATCGCCAACGGCGGCCACTACTACGGCACGAAATTAAAATTCAACAGTGGCATCAAGGAAAAGATTCCCGAGGACGTTACGCTGGTGTATTGGGATTATTATCATCCCGATAAAAAAACCTACACGCAAATGCTGCGCGGCCACAAGCAGCTGTGCGACCGTTTGGTATTTGCAGGCGGCGCGTGGAAATGGAGCGGCTTTGCCCCGCATAACGATTTTTCGCTGCGCAACACCAAAGCCGCACTCGCAGCCTGCCGTGAGGAAGGCGTGTCCGAAATGATGATGACGATGTGGGGCGACAACGGCGCCGAAGCCTCGGCGTGGTCGGTGCTGCCTACGCTGTGTTACGCCGCGTGCTTGGCACAGGGCATTACGGCGATGGCCGATATTAAGGCGAAATTCCAAGAATGCGTTGGCTGCTCGTATGACGACTTTATGCTGCTCGACCTGCCCGACCGTCTGATTCGCACCAAGAATATCACCAACCCCTGCAAATATCTCTTGTACAACGATTGCTTTATGGGTGTGATGGATTCGGCGCGTTGCGGCGACGAGATCAAACTCTATACGTCGTATGCACGCCGCTTAAACAACGCGGCCAAACGCACGGGTGAATATGCGTACTTGTTCGATGCCGCCGCCAAGCTGTGCTCGGCGCTGGCAATCAAGGCCGATCTCGGCGTGCGCACACGCGAGGCCTACGGCGATAAAGAAGCAATGAA
>JAZQTE010000313.1:0-1395 GCA_045630505.1 Acutalibacteraceae bacterium
GGTTCCCGGGAATCAAAGGCAAACAGCAGCACCTTCATACCGGGATACCCCGTTTCGGCAAGCAGCTGACGCACCGACGGATGCAGCACACCCAGATCCTCCGCCAAAATTTTAGCATCACCGCACGCACTGTCCAGCGCATCGGTGAGCGCCTTGCCGGGGCCCTCTCGCCATTCTCCGCCCTTGGCGGTTTCGCACTCGGCAGGAATGGCAAAATACCGCGCCAAGCCGATAAAATGGTCGATGCGTATCACGTCATACAATCGCGCACACGCTTGCATACGCGAACGCCACCACGCAAAGCCGTCTTGCTGCATACGGTCGTAGCGATAGAGGGGATTGCCCCAGCGCTGCCCGTCTTCGGAAAAGCAATCGGGAGGTACACCTGCCACACTGGTGGGATACCCCTTCTCGTCCAGCTCGAACAACGAAGGGTTCGCCCATACGTCGGCGCTGTCCTGCGCCACGTAGATGGGAATATCGCCAATCAATAAAATGCCCCGTTCGTTGGCATACGCCTTCAGCGCTCGCCACTGACAGAAAAATTGATATTGGCAAAATTTCCAAAAATAAATTTCGGTTGCCAGCTCGGCATCGGCCTGCGCCAGTGCTTGCGGTTCACGGGAGCGAAGCGGCTCCTCCCACGTGGTCCACTCGCGTTCGCCGTGCTGCGCTTTGATTGCCATATACCGTGCGTAATCGGTGAGCCACGCAGCCTCCTCGCGGCAAAATTTTCTAAAATCCTCCGTGGGCGAAAAGCGTTCCGCCGCACGGTGCAGCACCGCAAAACGGGTATAATAGATCTGCTCGTAAGGGATTTTTTCTGCAGGCAATTCGGCACCTTTCAGTTCCTCCGCCGTAAGCAAGCCCTGCCGTTGCAGCGTGGGTAAATCAATAAAATACGGATTGCCCGCAAATGCCGAAAAGGATTGGTACGGGCTGTCGCCGTATCCCGTGGGGCCAACGGGCAATACCTGCCAATACGTTTGCCCCGCCTTGCACAAAAAATCCACAAATGCAAACGCCTCGCTGCCCGTCCCGCCGATGCCGTGTTTGGACGGCAAGCTGCCCACGGGCAACAAGATCCCTGCACCGCGTTGTAATCGTTCTTGCATGGTATCACCCCGTTTCCAGTATATCACAAAACAGAAAAACTATGTAGGAGCCGCAAAAAACGGCTCCTACAGTTTATCACGTAATAAATCCTCCGTTTACACCAAGCACCTGCCCCGTGATAAACGAAGCCTGCTCCGATGCCAAAAAGAGAAGCGCCTCGGCCACGTCGTTCGGCGTGCCCAAACGGCAAAGCGGTGTTTCCTCCGCAAGCGCCGCCTTGGTATCCTCATCCAGCACAGCGCACATCGCCGTATCGATCACACCGGGAGATAAAGTCGG
>JAZQTE010000314.1:0-2079 GCA_045630505.1 Acutalibacteraceae bacterium
CATCATCGTGGAAACGCGGCTTTCGGTAAGCTGAGCGTTTAATACGATCCTTTCGGTTTCCAAATCCTTGGCTTTGGCCAGCGCGTTGATGCTGTTCGGAATAACCTTAAGCACCGCGATCATAACAACGATAAAGAAAACGGTGAAAACGTATTTCGAGGCCACGCCGCCCTGCCACGATCCCAGCTTTGTCATCACAACGTCCAGCGCAAACGAGAGCAGCGGAAAAACCGAGCCGAGATAAAGCCAGCGTTCCTTGCCTTTCGTAACGAAAAATTCTCGCACAAGGCAGCCAAGGAGAATTGTGTTTGCCAGCATTTGCACAACGACCCAATACAACCACGTATCGTAGAAAAGCAGATCGGTGAACAGCGGCAAAACGAAAAACGCAAGGTTCGCTGCTCCCAGCAGCGCAACGGTGAGTGCGCCTACGGTTTTGGTGCCTTTCAAAAAACAAACGAGTGCGAGTGAAAGGAAAAACATATAGAAGATCATAGAAGCGCCCAAAATCACCGTGTTTGACACAGCGGATTCGCTTTGGAAGGAAATGCCGTTTGCACTGTAAGACAGATACACGCCGGCAAACAAAATAACCGTGCCGAACAACCAGCTGATCTTGCTGTTTTTTATGTGGATCAGTGCCGAGAACAACGCCGTTCCCAACACGATAAGGGCAACGATGATGAACAGCAAGCCGATTTCTCTTTGTCGGTTGCCGCTTTCGAGAACGCGTTTTTCAAATTCGATGTCCGTCCATAAGGTGACGCCCGAAAGCAGCTCATCGATGGCAGCTTCGTTGCCAAAGCGGTGAGAATTGTGAACGCGGACCTCGATTACCTCATCGCTTTCGCTTGTCAGCGTATAGGCCGTCCAATCCACACAGCACGCCGAGGCGCCGTATGCGGAATTTTCCACGTCCATTATAAACGGCTCGTTCTCACCCTCGTAAAATGTTAAATTTACGTGATTTGTATAAAGGGCAATCGGAATATCGCCACGGTAAACGCCAACGTACTCACCGTCCGGCGCCACCATGTGGAAATTCCCTCGCAACGTCACGTCCCCCTTGGTGGCAGGGATGTGCTCGCCCTTGACGATTTTTTGCCAATCTCCGTCGGCAATGCGGTACTCGCCGTCAAAATATACTTGCGCCACCAAAGCAGGCGTCGCTTGCAGACTGTTGGCGTTGCCGTGCCACAGCAACGCAACGGCTGAAAACAGCAATACCAAAACGCCTGCCACCGCCAAGGCTGCCACGCTGAAACGCCGTGTTTTGGTTTCCTTTTTGCTCATGCTCTCTGTTCCTTTAGGTAACGTTATTTACTTTGCAGGTATTCCGCCACAAGGCGCACACCGCAGGCAATACAGTCCTCGCAGGAATACAGCGGCTTTCCGCGGCCGCTGAGTCCCTTGATCTCGGCGCAAACACCCGAGCCGCATTCCTGCACGAAGCGCTCGCTGAACGAGGCGCACACCTCGTACGTGTCCTTTTTGGAGGCAGGGTCGGTGGGCGAAGCGCAAAGCAGCCCTGCCGCAAACACAGCACCCGACAACGCACCGCAGGTTTGTGTGCGACCGCCCATACCGCCACCGAAGCCCTCGGTGGCCCGCTTGACGAGTGTAGGCTCCAGCCCCAATTCTTCGCAAAACGACAGTGCTACCGCTTGGGCGCAGTTGTAGCCCTGCTCGTGATAGTCTTTAGCTTGTGCTAATTTCTTTTCCACAAAAACCGCCTCCTTTTTCAAATACAGTATACCATACGCGCGCCGCCCTTGACAAGCACTTTCTCCTTTGCGTGTGCCGCTTTGCTGTGGGTTTACGGGGCTGGTGTTAGATTGTAAGGGAGCCGTTTCGGCTCCCGTATTGGTTTTGCGCGAGCTTCGACGGGAGGGGGAACCCCTCCCCTACGGGGTTGGTTTTACAGTGTAGGGGACGGCCCCCGGACGTCCCGCAATAGGTCGGCACAAAATTCGGCGGGCCGTCGAGGCGCCGGCCCCTACGATGCTGCTTGGAGAGTGTAGCTGTATTCTCTCCCTCCGTCTTTTGCTTCGCAAAAGCCACCTCCCTCGTCAGAGGGAG
>JAZQTE010000315.1:0-1049 GCA_045630505.1 Acutalibacteraceae bacterium
TCTGCATTGCAGAGCGGCTTTTTTATCGGTTGCGAAGCTTGCGGTAGTTGCGTGGGGAGATGCCCTGCAGCGAGCGGAACAAGCGGATGAAATATAACGGATCGTCGATGCCGAGGGTGTAGGAAATTTCTTGAATGGTCATGGTGGTATCTTGCAAGAGCACACACGCTTTGTTCGCCAGTTCGCGCAGGCGATATTGGTGCGGAGCAAGCCCCGTATACTGCTTAAACAGTGTGATGAAATAACATTCGCTAAGCCCGCATTCGGCGGCTTTTTCGGCGGTATTCAGCGGTTCTTCGGGGGATTCGCGCAGGTGCTTGGCAAGCGAATCGATAAACGGGTGGTATTTGCCGGTGGAGCGATTGCGCTTTAATTGGCGTTCAAGCTCGGATAAAAACAGCAGCAGTTGCCCGTTGACCGCGTACAAATACGTTTTGCTTTGCGGGGGATATTGCAACATCGCATCGATACACGCGCACAAAGCGGCGACGTCTTGCAACGGGATGGGGGACAGTTCAGGCAAGGGGAGCTTGGACAAAATGGTATCTTCCGACGAAACGTTAACGGTGAGGTGGTAATACGCTGTATTGCTTCCGCGTTTGAGTGTGAGCCGCCCCGCAACTGATGGTGGCAAATAGACGAGCTGTTGCGAGGTGGCGCGGATGGTGGTATTGTCGGTTTCGATTTCGGCTTCGCCGTGCAAGACCATTAAAAACAAGTGATCGTTGGGGGAGTGGAATTTGGAAAACGGCACGTCTTGTTCGCTGTTTTTAAAGCAACTGAACGAGTTGGTGCGAATCGGCAAGGGGAGTTCTTCGGCTTGCTGTGAGATGTGGGGGAGTAATAAACAGCGGTTGCGGCGGTTTAACGGATCGGTGACGATGTTTACCCCGTAACTGTTGCCGGAAATGCCGAGGATTTCTTGTTTCCAGTTTTCTGTATAGACAGCACTGCTTTTTGGGGCTTCAAAATCGCCACCGCTGATGACGGAAACCGTGGGCGTATCGGTGCATACCAGCCGCACGTTATCGATATACGTATCATCGGCA
>JAZQTE010000316.1:0-2368 GCA_045630505.1 Acutalibacteraceae bacterium
GTTTTATCCGAAGCGGCACAAATGTACAATGCGGTGAGCGTATCGTCGGTTTTGAGCACGCTGCTTTGGCTTCGCAAAAGCTCCAGCTTGAGCTTTAACACGGGCTCCAGCACTTGCGGACTCATCAAGAGAACCTCTTTCGGAATATCGGCCATCACTTTAATGGCGTTAAGCACGGCACCGCTGCAAGCACTGAGTAAGCGCGTGGCCTTGCCGGTGATGATGCGACCGTCGGGCAAGCGGATAGCCGCCGCAGGCGCACCGTCGCACGCTTGCTTTTTGGCTAATGCAGGCAACACCACGGGGCGGTCTTCCTTATGAATGTTCAGCTGCTGCATAATGGTTTGCAGCTTTTCCACCGTTTCGGGCTGTTCTTTGCCCTGCTTTAAATCGCACAAGCCCTTGTAATAACGGCGGATAACCTCTTGCTTGCCGGCTTCGCGGCAAACCTCGTCATCCACGATGGCGTAGCCTGCCATATTTACACCCATATCGGTGGGACTGCAGTAGAAGCGGTCGTTCCCCGTAATGCGCGACAAAATGGTGCGCACGATAGGGAAGGCTTCCACGTCGCGGTTGTAGTTCACGGTAGCCACGCCGTAGGCTTCCAAGTGGAACGGATCGATCATATTCACGTCTTGCAGATCAGCGGTAGCTGCTTCATAAGCAAGATTGACGGGATGCTTAAGCGGCAGGTTCCAAATGGGGAAGGTTTCATACTTGCCGTAGCCCGACAAAACGCCGCGGCGATTGTCGTGATAGACCTGCGATAAACACGTGGCGAGCTTGCCGCTGCCCGGACCGGGGGCGGTAACTACCACGAGAGGCTTTGTGGTAACGATATAGGGGTTGGCACCGTAGCCTTCGTCGCTCACAATGTGATCCACGTTGGACGGATAGCCTTCGATGGGGCGGTGAATATAATTCGTTACGCCGCGGGCATCCAGCTTTCGCACGAAGGCGTCTGCCGCAGGCTGCCCCGTATATTGGGTGATAACGACGCTGTTAACGTCGATCCCCAGTTCAGTGAGAATATCGATCTGGCGCAGCAGATCCATTTCGTAGCTGATACCGAGATCGGCGCGAACCTTGGTTTTTTCGATGTTGCCGGCGCTGATGCAGAAAACGACCTCCGCTTTATCGCGCAATTCGTACAAAAGACGAATTTTGGCATCGGGCTCAAAGCCGGGGAGAACACGGGCGGCGTGATAATCGTCGAACAATTTTCCGCCGAATTCCAAATACAACTTACCGTTGAATTGGGAAATGCGCTCTAAGATATGCTCTTTTTGTTTCGCCATATACAGCGCATTGTCGAACCCCTTGGCCATCGTTTTCACCACCCTGCCTAATAGCATACCAAAACTAAAACGATTTTTCAAGGGGGGAAACTCACTTTTTTCTTTTCTTTTTTGAAAAAGTATGATATACTGTGTTTCGGCATTTAAAACACTTTGCGGAGGTAGCACTATGTCGATGGAATGGACAGAAGTACAAATTGAAGTAGCCACGGCCGATACCGAAGAAGCCTCGGCTATTGCCAATATGGTAGTGCCGTACGGCATCTACGTGGAGGATTACAGTGATTTGGAGCAAGGTGCCCGCGAAATCGCTCGCATCGACCTGATCGACGAAGACCTTCTCAAGCGCGACCGCAAGCACAGTATTATTCATATCTATTTGGAACCGCAAGAAAACCCGTCCGAAGCAGTGGCCTTTTTGCAGGAGCGCTTGTCGGCGTGCGGCATTCAAAGCACCGTGAACACGAGCGGTATCAGCGAAGAAGATTGGGCCAACAATTGGAAGCAATATTTTAAGCCGCTGTCGGTGGGCGAAAAGCTGCTCATTTGTCCCACGTGGGAAACGGCCGAGCTTCCCGAAGGCCGCGTAAAATTGTCTATCGATCCCGGTATGGCGTTCGGCACGGGCGGCCACGATACCACGCGTATGGTGTTAGAGGCCGTGGAAAAGTATATCACGCCCGAAGTCGACGTGTTAGACGTAGGCTGCGGCAGCGGTATTTTATCGGTAGCGGCGCTGCTGCTCGGTGCGCACAGTGCCGTGGGTGTGGATATTGATGCGCTGGCCGTAAAAATGGCCTTGGAAAACGGCGCAATCAACGGCTTTTCCGAACCGCAATACCGCATTTTGCAAGGCGACTTGGTGGATAAGATCAGCGGCACCTATCACATTGTGCTTGCCAATATCGTGGCCGATGCCATTTTAAAGCTTTCACCCGTCATTCCTCAATTCTTAAGCGACGACGGCGTGTATATCGTGTCGGGCATCATTGAGGAACGCGGTGCCGAAGTGGAGGCAGGGCTCACGGCCTGCGGCTTCGTTATAAAGGAACGCCTCCTCCACGGTG
>JAZQTE010000317.1:0-1957 GCA_045630505.1 Acutalibacteraceae bacterium
GCCATATTACCGAACAGCGGCATTGCCAGTGTAAGCAAACCGAGCTTCCCCACCAACTCGGTTTTAGCAGCAAGCCCCTGCTCGCCTGCATCGCGGCAAGCGTCTGCGGCCAGCTGCGTAAACAGCGAAACGCCCAACGCCTTAAATAAAATCATCGTGTATTCATCGGAAACACCGCTTTTTGAAAGCAACGTTTCCAACTGTCGAAACAGCGTCAGCGAATCCGAAAACGCCGCAAAGAGCAGCAACGCTCCCGTAAGCAGCCCCACAGCCAAGGCTTGTTCGGGGGCATAACGGCGCAGCACCGTTGCCAAAAACGCGGCGATCACCGCCGCCGCCAACCACGCTATCCATTCCATCGTTACAGCCCAAACACCGATTTCACCATACGGAACAGATCACTGATCCCGGTTACCACAATGGTTAGCACCACGATCAATCCTGCCAGCGTGGTAAGCATTGCCTGCTCCTCGCGTCCCGAACGAATAAGAACCTGATTAAGCACCGCTACAATAATGCCGATAGCCGCTATTTTGAATATTAAATCCACTTCCATTGCTATCCTCCCAACAATAACGCCACTACACTACCGCCGCACACACCGAGCGTCACGTATAACGTGCTCTTTTGCTTGTACGCAGCGTGCGCCTCCTCACCACGCTTATCAAACAGCAGGGCAAATCGGCAAAGACGTTCACTTTCTCCTGCGGCATCTGCCAAGCCAAATCCCTCAAACAGCTCCGTGAGTAAACGGGTGTCCTCCACGTTCAAGCCCAACGAAGCAGCACTCCCGTGTACGCCGCGACACAGCGCCTCGCGAGGCGATTCTTCGGTAGCACCCCGCAAAAAATCAAACGACCGAAACTCCGTTATACGCGCCGCTTCGGCGCAAAGCGAGTAAAGCGGCTCTGCCGTATACCGCACCTTTTCAGCCAAATGCTTTGCAAACCGCGACAATAATTCCAGTGTTTTCGCACGGTTACGGAGTCGCTGTCCCGCCGATATACCGCAACCTGCCGCTGCAAGCACCAGCAGCATCATTCCCAGTAATTTCATTCAGCCATTCCTCCGTTACTATCACGCTCGCCACTTTACCGGGAGCGCTTCGTCCACTGAGTATTACTACATACGGAAAGCAACCGTTTCGTAGCAGTTCCTTCATTCCTTTGCGCTGCAACAGCTCCTGCGGTGTGCGACAATGCGCCGTGGCAACGATCGGCACGCCGCAAAACAGCGCTTCGTTTACCGCCAAAAGCTCACCGCTGCCAAGCTCGTCAAAGACGATCACCTGCGGCGACAAAGCGCGAATGGCTTGTTCTATCCCCTGCGCTTTCGGTGCACCGCGCAACACGTCAACGCTCAACGGCAACCCACACGCCAGTTCAAAACGCTCGTCCACTACCGCTACCGTCAACCGCTGCTCCGCAAACTCCCGAAGCAGATCGCGCAGCAGGCTTGTCTTTCCACAAGACGGCTCTCCGCAAATAAGCGCCCCTTGAACACCGTCGCGGCACAACAGCTCGGCCAGTGATCTCGCACAGCCACGATGCTCGCCGGCCACGCGTATACACAACGACGTAATCTGCCGATATCCCGTGATCACACCATCCGATACCACTGCCGTACCTGCAATACCAATGCGGCACCCCTCGGGCGCCGGCAAAAATCCGTGGCGTAATTCTTCTTGGTGAGCGTACAAGGAATGCTCGCAAGCGCGGTCTACCACCGCCGCCAACTCGGTTGCCGTACAATGCACGGCGCCGCCTGCATTCTCGGTAAACACACCGGCAGCCGTCACGTAATATTCGCGACCGCGCACCCCCACACTTACAGCCTGTCCCTCACGCAAGTGTATCTCCTGCACCTGCCGCTGTCCGTCCTGCGGCAAACGGCACAACGCCCGCCGCACGTTTTCAGGCAACAACGCCATCAGCGCCACCCATCCGTTCATCGGCCT